>NZ_JBSFHA010000058.1:0-72227 GCF_053596855.1 Streptomyces sp. NPDC001617 | reverse complement strand
CGCCCGGTTACATTCCGAACCCGGAAGCTAAGCCTTACAGCGCCGATGGTACTGCAGGGGGGACCCTGTGGGAGAGTAGGACGCCGCCGAACAATTATTCCAAGGGTTGGTCCCGGAACTTCCGTTCCGGGACCAACCCTTTTTTGTTCTGCGTCACTTGAAGTTCACGTTGCGCAACAACCATCCGCAGTATGGGTACTGCTGCAATGCTCAGGGCCGCCGGCGTCGGACTCGGTGACGAGGTCGTCGTGCCGGCCTTCGGGAACGTCGAGCTCGCCGAGGCCGTTGCCATGGCCGGGGCGCTGCCGGTCTTCGCCGACATAGACCCGGTGACGTACTGCCTCGACGCGGCCACCGTGGAGGCCGCCGTAACTCCGCGTACGGCGGCCGTCGTTGTCGTACACCGCTTCGGACGGCCTGCGGACATCGCGCGGTTGCACGGGGTCGGGCAGCGGCACGGGCTTCTGGTGCTGGAACAGGGCGAGTCCGAGGCGCCGTACGACGAGATTGCCCAGCGGCGGGAGCGGGCGGCCTATCTCGACGCCAAGTTGCGAGGCGTGCGCACGCCCGATGGCGGCGATGGGCACACCTACCAGCAGTACGTCGTGCGGGTGCCGGGGAATGGGCGGCCCGATCGCGATGCCTTCGCACGGGCCGTGCGGGCTCGGGGAGTTGAGTGCCGGGTGCCGGTGAAGACTCCCGTGCACCGGCTGCCGGAGTTCCGTCGGTGTGTTTCGCTGCCGGAGACCGAGCGGGCGGCCGACGAAACCCTTGCGCTGCCGGTCGATGCTGCGCTGACGAAGCGGGACATGCAGCGGATCGTGGGTGCCTGCAACGCGCTGGGTGGGCTGCTGCAGCCGGCCTTCTGAGCGTGGTTGGGAACACGCGTATGTTCGGGGTATGATCTATTCCGTTGCCGCGGGGGAAGCCCCCGAAAAGGCAACAGGCCCCCTTAGCTCAGTCGGCAGAGCGTCTCCATGGTAAGGAGAAGGTCAACGGTTCGATTCCGTTAGGGGGCTCAGCCAAAAGGCCCCGCCCATCCGGGCGGGGCTTTTTTCATGCCCTTTTTCGATCCTGCGGTCAGTCCTTGTGGAGGCCGGGGACACGCATGGCCAGGATCGCCATGTCGTCGGAGGGGGCGTCCGACGCGAAGCGCTCCACGGCGCGCATGATGCGGGCCGCCACCGCGCCGGCGGTAAGGCCCGTGCACGTCGTGAGGACGTCGGTGAGGCCGTCGTCGCCCAGCATGCGCGTGCCCTCGCGGCGCTCCGTGACGCCGTCCGTGACGCACAGGAGGACGTCGCCGGGGTCGAGGGTGACCGTCTGCTCGTAGAGCTCCAGGTCCTCCATGACGCCGAGGAGCGGCTGGGGTTCGGCGGCTGGTTCGACCGTGCCGTCCTGGCGCAGGCGGAGAGGGAGCGGGTGGCCGGCGCAGACCACCTTGAGCTCCGCGCTGCCGTCCTCCTGGGGGCGCATCTCGCCGTAGAGCAGGGTCAGGAAGCGGCTGCGGGCGCCCTCGTCGAGAATGGCCGAGTTCAGCCGCTCCAGGACCGCCGGGCCGCTGAGGCCCTCGCGGGCGAGGAGGCGCAGGGCGTGCCGGGCCAGGCCGGTGACCGCCGCCGCGTTCGGGCCCGTACCGCAGACGTCGCCGATGGCGAAGCCGTAGGCGCCGTCGCTGATCGGGAAGACGTCGTAGAAGTCGCCGCCGACCTCGTTGCCCTCGCCGGCCGCGCGGTAGATGACCTCGACCTCGACGCCGTCGATCTGGGGGAGTTCGGGCGGCAGGAGGCTGCGCTGGAGGGACTGGCTGATGGCCGTGCGCTCCGAGTACAGGCGGGCGTTGTCCAGGGCCAGGGCTGCCCTGCGGCTCAAGTCCTCGGCCAGTTCCAGGATTTCCTGGCGGAAGTGTTCGTCGGTGGGCTTGCCCAGCGTCAGCATGCCGATGACGCGGTTGCGGGCGACCAGGGGGAGGACGACCGTCTCGCCGCCCACGGCGGACGCTGTGGCGAGCGTGGGGCCGATGCCGGAGGCGACCTGGTGGGTGGGGCCGCCGGCCAGGCCGAGGCTGCGCATGGAGCTGCGCAGGGCCGCCTGGTGGGCCACCTCGCCGGGGGCCGACCAGACGCGGGCGCCGGGGGTGGGGACCGGGTCCGGCGGGGGCACCTTCGAGAGCAACGACTTGATGCCGTCGATGAGTTCCTCGTCCTCGTGCAGGACGTACGACAGGTACGGCTCCGAGGCCTGGTCGGCGATCGTGTAGACCGCGCACCAGGTGGCGAGGGTGGGCACCGTCATCTGGGCCATCAGGGCCAGGGTCTGGTCGCGGTCGAGGGTGCCGGCGAGAAGGTCGGACGCCTCGACCAGGAAGCTCAGCGAGCCTCTGCGCAGGCGTTCGAGTTCGCCCAGGCGGGCCGACTCGACGGCCAACGCGATGCGGTCCGCCGCGAATTGGAGGCGCAGGGCCTCTTCGTTGGAGTATCTGCCCGGGGATTCGGCAGCGACGCCCAGAGAGCCCGTGAGGCGGCCCTCGACCTTGAGGGGGACCGTGACGACCGAGCGCATGCCGGTGCCGCTCAGGAGCGGTACGGCGCCCGGGACGGCCGTCAGGTCGTCGTGGACCGCCGGCATGCGGGCCGAGCCGTAGCGGCCGGGGCCCGCTTCGACGGGCACGCGTGCGAAGCGCTGTCGGGCGGACGGGAGGCCGGTGGAGGCGCGGACCTCCAACTCCGTCTCGTCGTCCGTCGCGAGGAGCAGGAAGGCCGAGTCGGCGTCGAGCATGTCGCGGGCGCGCTCCACCGTGCGCTGGAGGAGGCCGTCGAGGTCGTCCGGGGCGGGGGAGCCGATGAACACCTCGAACGGGTCGGTGTTCTGGCCGTCGGAGGAGGTCGCCGAGTCGGAGGCCGGCACCCGCAACGGGGTCTGCAGGACCGCCCGTTCGTGGTCCCGGACCAGGAGGCAGACCGTGGAGGGCTCCCCGCCGGTGTCGCGGACGCGGAGGTGGGAGGCGTAGACCGGTGTGACGCGGCCGTTGGCGCCCCTTACGCCGTAGCTGCCCTCCCAGCGGGAGAGTTGGAGCGCTTCTGCGATGCCGGTGCTGGTGCCGGGCGTGTGCGGCCAGGCGGCGAGATCGGTAAGAGGCTTTCCAATCACCTGTTCGGACCGGTAGCCGAAGAGTTCCTCCGCGTCCTCGTTCCAGGACGTGATGGAGCCCGTGCGGTCGATCTGGACGACCGCTACGCGCACCCTGCCGTCGGCGAGCGGGAGCAGGTCGGCGGGGAGGGAGGGGCCTGCCGCGCGGGTGCCCACGGAGCGCTGGGGGAGGTCGAGTTGGAACCAGACCTGCTTGTGCGTGGGTGTGTAGTCGACGCCCCAGCGGGCGGCCAGCGCCGCGCACAGCTGGAGTCCGCGGCCGCCCTCACGGTCGGGGCTGCCCATGGTGGAGGGGTGGCCCTGGAGGGGGATCTCGCGTTCCGGGTAGTGGTCGGCGACTTCGATGCGGACGCCGTCGTCGGTGCGCAGGCACAGGACGTCGGCGGAGGTGCCGGCGTGTACCACGGCGTTGGTCACCAGCTCGCTGGTGAGCACGACGGCGTCGTCGACGATGTCGGCGAAGCCCCAGCCCTGGAGGGTGTCGCGGACGAAGGAGCGGGCAGTCGCTACCGATCGCCCGACGGGCTCGAAGCTGGCGGCCGCGCGCGCGGTGATCACAGAACTCCTCGGCCTGTTGTCGACGTGCAGGGCTCCGTGGCCGACGGGCTCGCCCCGCTGATGCGGCATGTGCGCGCCCGTCGGCCGGTCCGGGGGCTGTCCCCCGGGGATCAGTCCGGTGGTCATGTGTCCGGCCGCCCCTCCGATGCCCGCTCGTTCTCGTACCACCGCCCAGGCCGGACGGACCGGCGCGGCTGGACAGCCGCATGCAAGGTTACTTACCTTCGACGGCCGTGCGGATGCCGGTCTGCAGTGTTTCCGCCCAGAGGGTGTGCGGACGATGTGCGAAGCTGCCGAACTGTTATGGCCGGGTTCAGGCAGGGTGAAACACTGGGCAAGCTTCTTGTGAAGGTCCGGGCAGGCCGAGTGACTTCCGCGTACAGCGGGCAGCAGCCCGTGGTGCGCCCTGGTATATCCGGCAGAAATGCACAGCAGTACCTGGTACGCCCGATGGTGGTACCGGAGCACAGCAGTAACGGTCGACCCCTGCGGGAGGGACAACGTGGAGTCTGGCGCAGCGACGCGGGCCACTAAGACGCGCGCGAAAGGCGGACAGTCCCTGAACAACCAGCGCAATACGCGCGGCGGGACCACGACGGTGGACACGGCTGCTCTGAACCGGCTGATGGCGGCCCTCGTGTCGATGCGGGACGGGAACTTCCGCAAGCGGCTCACGGTGTCCGGGGACGGCGTGATGTCGGAGATCGCCGCGGTCTTCAACGAGGTGGCCGACCGCAATCTCCATCTGACGGGCGAGCTGTCGCGTGTGCGGCGCATGGTGGGCCGCGAGGGCAAGCTCACGGAACGCCTGGAGACGGGCGCCTACGAGGGTTCCTGGGCGGCTGCCATCGATGCCTCCAATGCCCTCGTGGACGACCTCGTACGGCCCGTCTCCGAGGTCGGCCGGGTGCTCTCCGCGGTCGCCGAGGGTGACCTGTCGCCGCGCATGGAGCTGCGGACGCAGGCGTCGGACGGGACCGGACATCCGCTGCGCGGCGAGTTCCTCAAGGTCGGGCGCACTGTAAACAACCTCGTCGATCAGTTGTCGACGTTCACCGACGAGGTCACGCGTGTGGCCAGCGAGGTGGGCACCGAGGGCAAGCTCGGCGGACAGGCACGCGTGCGTGGCATGTCGGGTTCGTGGAAGGACCTCACGGACTCGGTCAATACGATGGCGTATCGGCTGACGGCGCAGGTGCGGGACATCGCCCTGGTGACCACCGCGGTGGCCAAGGGTGATCTCTCCCGCAAGGTCACCGTGCACGTCGCCGGCGAGATGCTGGAGCTGAAGGAAACCGTCAACACGATGGTGGACCAGCTCTCGTCCTTCTCGTCGGAGGTGACCCGAGTCGCCCGCGAGGTGGGCACCGAGGGCGAGCTCGGCGGACAGGCGCAGGTGCCCGGTGTGGCCGGCGTGTGGAAGGACCTCACCGATTCGGTGAACCTCATGGCCGGCAACCTGACGGCCCAGGTGCGCGGCATCTCCCAGGTCACCACGGCGGTCGCCAACGGCGATCTCTCGCAGAAGGTCACCGTTTCGGCGCGCGGCGAGGTCGCGCAGCTCGCGGACACGATCAACCAGATGACCGAGACGCTGCGGATCTTCGCGGACGAGGTCACACGCGTGGCCAACGAGGTCGGTGCCGCGGGACAGCTGGGCGGTCAGGCGAACGTGCCCGGTGCGGCCGGTACCTGGAAGGACCTGACCGACTCCGTCAACACGGTGTTCAGGAACCTGACCATTCAGGTGAGGGACATCGCGGCCGTGACGACGGCCGTGGCCAACGGTGACCTCTCGCAGAAGGTCACCGTCAATGTGGCCGGCGAAATGCTGGAGCTGAAGAACACCGTCAACGGGATGGTGGACCAGCTGCAGTCCTTCGGTTCCGAGGTCACGCGTGTGGCGCGCGAGGTCGGCGTCGAGGGTGAGCTGGGCGGTCAGGCGCAGGTGCCCGGTGCGGCCGGCACCTGGAAGGACCTGACCGACTCCGTCAACACCGCGTTCCGCAACCTCACCGGGCAGGTGCGCAACATCGCCCAGGTGACGACGGCAGTGGCCAACGGTGACCTCTCGCAGAAGGTCACCGTGGACGTCTCCGGTGAGATGCTCCAGCTGAAGAACACCGTGAACACCATGGTGGACCAGCTGTCGGCCTTCGCCGACCAGGTGACGCGGATGGCCCGGGACGTGGGCACCGAGGGGCGCCTGGGCGGTCAGGCGGACGTGCCGGGCGTCGCCGGCACGTGGAAGGAACTCACCGACTCCGTCAACGGAATGGCAGGAAACCTCACTGCCCAGGTGCGCAACATCGCCCAGGTGACCACGGCGGTCGCCCGGGGTGATCTGTCCCAGAAGATCGACGTGGACGCGCGCGGGGAGATCCTGGAGCTGAAGAACACCATCAACACGATGGTGGACCAGCTCTCCGGGTTCGCCGACCAGGTGACCCGGGTGGCCCGTGAGGTGGGCACCGAGGGCCGTCTGGGCGGTCAGGCACAGGTGCCCGGCGTCGCCGGTGTGTGGCGGGACCTGACCGACTCCGTGAACGGAATGGCAGGAAACCTCACTGCCCAGGTGCGCAACATCGCCCAGGTCGCCACGGCGGTCGCCCGGGGTGATCTGTCCCAGAAGATCACCGTGGACGCGCGCGGGGAGATCCTGGAGCTGAAGAACACCCTGAACACGATGGTGGACCAGCTGTCCTCGTTCGCGGAGGAGGTCACCAGGGTCGCCCGTGAGGTGGGTACCGAGGGCCAGCTCGGCGGTCAGGCCGAGGTGCAGGGTGTCTCCGGCACCTGGAAGGACCTCACCCAGTCCGTGAACTTCATGGCGAACAACCTGACCATCCAGGTGCGCAACATCGCCGAGGTCACGACCGCGGTCGCCAAGGGCGACCTGTCCAAGAAGATCACCGTCGACGCGAAGGGCGAGATCCTCGAACTCGTCACGACCGTCAATACGATGGTCGACCAGCTGTCCAGCTTCGCCGAGCAGGTGACCCGGGTGGCCCGCGAGGTGGGCACCGAGGGCATCCTGGGCGGCCAGGCGCACGTTCCGGGTGTCACGGGCATCTGGAAGGACCTCAGCGGCAACGTGAACCTGATGGCCAAGAACCTGACCATGCAGGTGCGCAACATCTCCCAGGTCGCGGCGGCCGTCGCCAACGGCGACCTGACCCGGACGGTGACGATCGAGGCGCGTGGCGAGGTGGCGCAGCTCGCCGACACCTTCAACACCATGGTGAAGACGCTGAGTTCGTTCGCGGACCAGGTCACCAAGGTGGCCCGCGAGGTGGGCACGGACGGGATCCTCGGCGGTCAGGCGCACGTGCCGGGAGTGGCCGGTACGTGGAAGGACCTCACCGAGTCCGTGAACCAGATGGCGTCCAACCTGACCGGGCAGGTGCGCAACATCGCCATGGTCACCACGGCCATCGCCAAGGGCGATCTGACCAAGAAGATCGACATCGACGCCCGCGGCGAGATCCTCGAACTGAAGACGACGATCAACACGATGGTCGACCAGCTGTCGTCCTTCGCCGAGGAGGTCACCCGAGTCGCCCGCGAGGTGGGCACGGAAGGCCAGCTCGGCGGTCAGGCACGCGTGCGTGACGTGGACGGCACCTGGCGCGACCTCACCGAGTCCGTGAACGAAATGGCAGGAAACCTCACTCGGCAGGTGCGCGCCATCGCGCGCGTGGCGACCGCGGTGACCCGAGGCGACCTGAACCTGAAGATCGACGTCGACGCGTCCGGCGAGATCCAGGAACTGCAGGACTACATCAACAAGATGATCGCCAACCTGCGCGACACCACGATCGCCAACAAGGAGCAGGACTGGCTCAAGGGCAACCTCGCCCGTATCTCGGCGCTGATGCAGGGCCGACGCGACCTGCAGGACGTGGCCTCGCTGATCATGAGCGAGCTGACCCCGGTGGTCTCCGCGCAGCACGGCGCGTTCTTCGTGGCGATGACGCCCGTCGACGGCAAGGACCTCAGCGCCGAGGGCGAGGACTCGTACGAACTGCGCATGCTCGGGTCGTACGGCTACTCGATGGGCTCCATGCCGACGTCGTTCCGGCCGGGTGAGGCGCTGATCGGGACGGCCGCCGAGGAGAAGCGCACGATCCTGGTGGAGAACGCGCCCAGCGGCTATCTGAAGATCTCCTCCGGCCTCGGCGAGGCGCCGCCCGCGCAAGTGATCGTCCTCCCGGTGCTGTTCGAGGGGAAGGTGCTCGGCGTCATCGAGCTGGCCTCCTTCACTCCCTTTACGCAGATCCAGAAGGACTTCCTCAACCAGATCGCCGAGATGATCGCGACCAGCGTCAACACCATCTCCGTCAACACCAAGACGGAACTGCTGCTGAAGCAGTCGCAGGAGCTGACCGAGCAACTCCGAGAGCGTTCGGCCGAGTTGGAGAACCGGCAGAAGGCCCTCCAGGCGTCCAACGCCGAACTGGAGGAGAAGGCCGAGCTGCTGGCCCAGCAGAACCGCGACATCGAGGTGAAGAACACCGAGATCGAGGAGGCGCGGCAGGTCCTGGAGGAGCGTGCCGAACAACTCGCGGTCTCCATGCGCTACAAGAGCGAGTTCCTCGCCAACATGTCGCACGAGCTGCGCACGCCGCTCAACTCGCTGCTGATCCTGGCCAAGCTGCTCGCGGACAACGCGGACGCCAACCTGACTCCGAAGCAGGTCGAGTTCGCCGAGACGATCCACGGCGCGGGCTCCGACCTGCTCCAGCTGATCAACGACATCCTCGACCTGTCGAAGGTCGAGGCGGGCAAGATGGACGTCTCCCCGACGCGTATCGCGCTCGTCCAGCTCGTCGACTACGTGGAGGCCACCTTCCGGCCGCTGACCGCGGAGAAGGGCCTGGACCTGTCCGTACGGGTCTCTCCGGAGCTGCCCGCCACACTGCACACGGACGAACAGCGCCTCCTGCAGGTGCTGCGCAACCTGCTGTCCAACGCGGTGAAGTTCACCGACTCCGGGGCCGTCGAGCTGGTCATTCGGCCCGCCGGCCGGGAAGTTCCGGTGGCGATCCGGGAACAGCTCCTGGAGACCGGTTCGATGACCGATCCGGACGCGGACCTGATCGCGTTCTCGGTGACCGACACCGGTATCGGGATCGCCGCCAGCAAGATGCGGGTGATCTTCGAGGCGTTCAAGCAGGCCGACGGCACGACCAGCCGCAAGTACGGCGGTACGGGCCTGGGGCTGTCGATCTCCAGGGAGATCGCCCAGCTGCTCGGCGGTGAGATCCATGCGCAGAGCGAGCCGGGACGCGGCTCGACGTTCACGCTGTATTTGCCGCTGCACCCCAGCGAACTGCCGCCGCAGGGTTACCAGCAGCCTGTGGCGGCCCTCGGAGCCAGCGACCTGGTCGCCGCCGCCGATCTGTCCCAGCTCTCCGAGGTGGAGATCGAGACGCCGGCCGAGGTGCGGTCGTACCAGCAGGCCCAGAACGGCGCCGCGGCGCTTTTCAGGCGCCGTCGCAGGAACGGTCTGGACGCCGACCGGGGCCCGGGCGCGGCGGAGCAGTGGTCGGCCGGTGAGCAGGCCGCGGCGCCACAGCATCGGGGCATCCGGTTCGGCGGGCAGAAGGTGCTGATCGTCGACGACGACATTCGCAACGTGTTCGCGCTGACCAGCGTCCTGGAGCAGCACGGACTGTCCGTGCTGTACGCCGAGAACGGCCGCGAGGGCATCGAGGTCCTGGAGCAGCACGACGACGTGGCGGTCGTCCTGATGGACATCATGATGCCCGAGATGGACGGGTATGCGACGACCACGGCGATCCGCAGGATGCCACAGTTCGCGGGCCTGCCGATCATCGCCCTGACGGCGAAGGCGATGAAGGGCGACCGGGAGAAGGCGATCGAGTCGGGCGCCTCCGACTACGTGACCAAGCCGGTCGACCCCGACCACCTGTTGGCGGTGATGGAGCAGTGGATGCGGGGCGAGTGACGGGAATCATCGATGTTCACGCGGAGTTGCTGACTCAGTGTCGCCGACGCCGTGTAGAAGTACGGGATACGGGGAACCTTCTGGTCTCCCGGTCCGTTTCTGCTACGTGCACAGTGACATCGCGGTGACAGGGTGTGGCGACAGGCGGGGTGCGGCTACGATGACCGGCACAAGGACGGGCGGCGATCGGGAGTCGTCCCAAGGGGCGGCGCCCGGTGCACATCCGGGGCGAGGAGGGCGGGCCATGGTGCAGAAGGCCAAGATCCTCCTGGTCGATGACCGGCCGGAGAATCTGCTGGCGCTGGAGGCCATCCTCTCTGCGCTCGATCAGACACTGGTGCGGGCATCGTCCGGGGAGGAAGCGCTCAAAGCACTGCTCACGGACGACTTCGCGGTCATTCTGCTGGACGTCCAGATGCCGGGCATGGACGGTTTCGAGACCGCCGCCCACATCAAGCGGCGGGAGCGGACTCGGGACATCCCGATCATCTTCCTCACCGCGATCAACCACGGCCCGCACCACACCTTCCGTGGCTATGCGGCCGGCGCGGTCGACTACATCTCCAAGCCGTTCGATCCGTGGGTGCTGCGCGCCAAGGTCTCGGTCTTCGTCGAGCTGTACATGAAGAACTGCCAGCTGCGCGAGCAGGCGGCGCTGCTGCGGCTCCAGTTGGAGGGCGGCGGAGGCAAGGCCGCGGTCGGCGAGGCCAAGGAGCCCGCCAGCCTGCTCGCCGAGCTGTCGGCGCGGCTCGCGGCGGTCGAGGAGCAGGCGGAGGCGCTCTCCAAGCAGCTCGACGACGAGTCGGCGGACGCTGCCGCGGTGGCCACGGCGGCCCATCTCGAACGCAAACTCACGGGTTTGCGGCGGGCACTCGACGCGCTGGAGCCCGGTGCCGGGAGCACGTCGTCGGTGCCCTCGCAGAATTGACGTTCACACCCAGTTCAGTTGCGGTTGAGGAAGCGTCACTTCCGTGCACCGTCAAGGGCGACACGAACGGGTGAAGCACCCCGCACACGTGTCCCCTGTCGTCTCCACCGGTAACCTCACACCCATGGCCTCACGTCCCTCCGCTGCCAAGAAGCAGCCCGCGAAGAAGGCGGCGGCTCCGGCGAAGAAGGCCGCCGCGAAAAAAGCTCCGGCGAAGAAGGCGCCCGCCAGGAAGGCGGCGGCGAAGAAGACCGCGCCGCCGCCCAAGGCCGCGCCCAACCCCACCGGGGGCATCTACAAGTTGGTGCGCGCGCTCTGGCTCGGCGTCGCGCACGCCGTCGGCGCCGTGTTCCGTGGCATAGGGAACGGCGCGAAGAACCTCGACCCCGCACACCGCAAGGACGGCGTGGCTCTCCTCCTCCTCGGTGTCGCGCTGATCGTCGCCGCGGGCACCTGGGCCGATCTGCGCGGTCCCGTCGGCGACCTCGTGGAGATCCTGGTGACCGGCTCCTTCGGCCGCCTCGACCTGCTCGTGCCGATACTGCTCGCCGTCATCGCCGTGCGGTTCATCCGGCACCCCGAGAAGCCCGAGGCCAACGGGCGCATCGTCATCGGGCTGTCCGCGCTCGTCATCGGTGTGCTCGGCCAGGTCCACATCGCCTGCGGCGCGCCCGCCCGCAGCGACGGCATGCAGGCGATAAGGGACGCCGGCGGCCTCATCGGCTGGGCGGCGGCGACCCCGCTGACGTACACCATGGGCGACGTACTCGCCGTACCGCTGCTCGTCCTGCTGACGATCTTCGGTCTGCTGGTGGTGACGGCCACCCCGGTCAACGCCATCCCGTCGCGACTGCGGCTGCTCGGTGTGAAGCTGGGCATCGTCCACGACCCCGTCGAGGACGAGTACACCGACGACGCCGAGCGCTACGACGAGCAGTGGCGCGAGGCGCTGCCCGCACGCGCGCGTAAGCGCGGTTCCGGCCCTGAGGCGTACGACCCCGACAGTGCGGAGCAGGAGGCCCTCTCCAAGCGTCGTGGCCGCCCCAGGCGCTCCGCCGTGCCTCAGCCGGACATGGAGCGTCGGATGGACGCCGTGGACGTCGCGGCTGCCGCGGCGGCGGCGCTGGACGGCGCTGTCCTGCACGGCATGCCGCCCTCGCCGATCGTCGCCGACCTCACCCAGGGCGTGACCGTGGGGGACCGCGAGGAGACGACGCCCACGCCCACACCGGTCCCGGCCGCGCGTCCCAAGCAGGAGAAGCTCAAGGTCGAGGTCGCCGACCTCACCAAGCCCGCACCCGAAGCCCCCGGCGACCTGCCGCCGCGTGCCGAGCAGCTCCAACTGTCCGGCGACATCACCTACTCGCTGCCTTCGCTCGACCTCCTGGAGCGTGGGGGCCCCGGCAAGGCGCGCAGTGCGGCCAACGACGCCGTGGTCGCCTCGCTGACGAACGTCTTCACCGAGTTCAAGGTCGACGCCGCCGTCACCGGCTTCACGCGTGGGCCGACGGTCACGCGCTACGAGGTCGAGCTCGGCCCCGCCGTGAAGGTCGAGCGGATCACCGCGCTGGCCAAGAACATCGCCTACGCCGTCGCCAGCCCGGACGTGCGGATCATCAGCCCGATCCCCGGCAAGTCCGCGGTCGGCATCGAGATCCCCAACACCGACCGCGAGATGGTCAACCTCGGTGACGTGCTGCGCCTCGCGGCGGCCGCCGAGGACGACCACCCGATGCTGGTCGCGCTCGGCAAGGACGTCGAGGGCGGCTATGTGATGGCCAACCTGGCGAAGATGCCGCACGTGCTGGTCGCCGGAGCCACCGGTTCCGGTAAGTCGTCGTGCATCAACTGCCTCATCACGTCGGTCATGGTCCGCGCGACTCCCGAGGACGTCCGCATGGTCCTCGTCGACCCCAAGCGGGTCGAGCTGACCGCGTACGAGGGCATCCCGCACCTGATCACGCCGATCATCACCAACCCGAAGCGGGCCGCCGAGGCGCTCCAGTGGGTCGTACGGGAGATGGACCTCAGGTACGACGACCTGGCGGCGTACGGCTTCCGGCACATCGACGACTTCAACGAGGCCATCCGGAACGGCAAGGTCAAGCTGCCGGAGGGCAGTGAGCGCGAGCTCCAGCCGTACCCGTACCTGCTGGTGATCGTCGACGAGCTCGCCGACCTGATGATGGTCGCCCCCAGGGACGTCGAGGACGCGATCGTCCGCATCACGCAGCTCGCGCGCGCGGCCGGCATCCACCTGGTGCTCGCCACGCAGCGGCCGTCGGTCGACGTCGTCACCGGTCTGATCAAGGCGAACGTGCCCTCCCGGCTGGCCTTCGCCACGTCGTCCCTCGCGGACTCCCGGGTCATCCTCGACCAGCCCGGCGCCGAGAAGCTGATCGGCAAGGGCGACGGTCTGTTCCTGCCGATGGGGGCCAACAAGCCCACCCGTATGCAGGGCGCCTTCGTGACCGAGGACGAGGTCGCGGCGATCGTCCAGCACTGCAAGGACCAGATGGCGCCCGTCTTCCGGGACGACGTCACCGTGGGGACGAAGCAGAAGAAGGAGATCGACGAGGAGATCGGCGACGACCTCGACCTGCTGTGCCAGGCGGCCGAACTGGTCGTGTCCACGCAGTTCGGGTCGACGTCCATGCTCCAGCGCAAGCTGCGCGTGGGCTTCGCCAAGGCCGGACGCCTCATGGACCTCATGGAGTCCAGGAACATCGTCGGACCCAGCGAGGGGTCCAAGGCGCGTGACGTTCTTGTGAAGCCTGACGAGCTGGACGGAGTGCTCGCGGTGATCCGCGGGGAGGCTTGAGGAGAGCCCCGAATGGGTGCGCCACCGATGTTCCATCGTGACTCACCCGTAAGGGATCATTGAGCAACCGTTTCCCTTCCCCGTACGTCAAGTTGAGGGAAGCGACAAGCGCGCACCCCACCATCGGCGTGTCCGGCCATACCGATGGGCTAACAAGCTCCACCGCCCGGTTGCCCCACCCTTTCGCACCCCCCATAGACTGAACCTCCAGCACAGGTGGCTTAAACGCTCGAAAGGCGCCCCCGTGTCCATCGGCAACTCCCCTGAAGACGAGCGTCCGTTCGAAGACGATCGCGAGCAAGCCCGCCTGTCGGTCGGCCGCGCCCTCAAACAGGCGCGTATCGAGGCCGGGCTGACCGTCGACGACGTCAGCAACGCCACCCGGGTCCGCATCGCCATCGTGCACGCCATCGAGGCGGACGACTTCGCTCCCTGCGGCGGAGACGTCTACGCGCGCGGGCACATCCGGACCCTGGCCAAGGCCGTCCACCTCGATCCGGCCCCGCTGCTCGCGCAGTACGACGCCGATCACGGCGGCCGTCCGGCCCCGACTCCGGCGGCCCCGCTCTTCGAGGCGGAACGGATCCGCCCCGAGCGGCGCGGGCCCAACTGGACCGCTGCGATGGTCGCCGCGATCGTCGCCGTGGTCGGCTTCGTCGGGTTCACCGCGTTCAGGGGCGGCGACGACGGCGGAGCGAGGACGCAGGTCGCCGAGGGATCCACGCCCACGACGAGCAAGTCCGCCTCGCCGACGCCCACGGAGAAGAAGTCCGCCACCCCGAAGTCCGACCCGTCCGACAGCGCCATCGCGGCCGCGCCCCAGGACAAGGTCACCGTCCAGGTCAGCGCCGCCGACGGAAAGAGCTGGATCTCCGCCAAGGACCACAACGGCCGGCTCCTGTTCGACGGACTGCTCCAGCAGGGCGAGTCCAAGACCTTCCAGGACAGCGACAAGATCAACCTCGTCCTCGGTGACGCCGGAGCCATTCAGCTCTACGTCAACGGCAAGAAGATCGAGGACGACTTCCAGCCGGGCGCGGTGGAGCGCCTGACGTATACGAAGGGCGACCCCCAGGTCGGCTGAGCTGAGGACGCGTCGAAGGGGCTGGCCGAGATCGGCCAGCCCCTTCGACGTGGACTGTCAGTGGGACAAAGTAGTCTTGAGCCCATGCCTGAACGCCGTACCGTCGCACTCGTCACTCTTGGCTGCGCCCGTAACGAGGTGGACTCGGAGGAGCTCGCAGGCCGCTTGGAGGCGGACGGCTGGGACCTCGTGGAGGACGCCGCGGACGCGGATGTCGCCGTCGTCAACACCTGTGGCTTCGTCGACGCCGCCAAGAAGGACTCCGTCGACGCCCTCCTCGAGGCCAACGACCTCAAGGGGCATGGCAGAACCCAGGCCGTCGTGGCGGTGGGCTGCATGGCCGAGCGGTACGGCAAGGACCTCGCCGAGGCGCTCCCCGAGGCCGACGGTGTGCTCGGCTTCGACGACTACGCGGACATCTCCGACCGCCTGCAGACCATCCTCAGCGGCGGTGTCCACGCAGCCCACACCCCGCGCGACCGGCGCAAGCTGCTGCCGATCAGCCCCGCCGAGCGCCAGGAGTCCGCGGCCGGGGTCGCGTTGCCCGGGCACGCGCCCGTGGACCTCCCGGACGGCCTCGCGCCCGCCTCGGGCCCCCGTGCGCCCCTGCGCCGCCGCCTGGACGGCTCCCCGGTCGCCTCGGTGAAGCTCGCCTCCGGCTGCGACCGGCGCTGCACGTTCTGCGCCATCCCGTCCTTCCGCGGCTCCTTCATCTCGCGCCGGCCGAGCGATGTGCTGAACGAGACACGGTGGCTGGCCGAGCAGGGCGTCAAGGAGATCATGCTGGTCTCCGAGAACAACACGTCGTACGGCAAGGACCTGGGCGACATCCGCCTGCTGGAGTCCCTGCTGCCCGAGCTGGCGGATGTCGACGGCCTCGAGCGCGTGCGCGTCAGCTACCTCCAGCCGGCCGAGATGCGCCCCGGCCTCATCGACGTGCTGACCTCGACGCCCAAGATCGCCCCGTACTTCGACCTGTCCTTCCAGCACTCCGCGCCGGACGTGCTGCGCGCCATGCGCCGCTTCGGCGACACCGACCGCTTCCTGGAGCTGCTCGACACCATCCGGAGCAAGGCCCCCCAGGCCGGCGTGCGCTCGAACTTCATCGTCGGCTTCCCGGGCGAGAGCGAGGCCGACCTGGCAGAGCTGGAGCGCTTCCTGAACGGCGCGCGACTGGACGCCATCGGCGTCTTCGGCTACTCCGACGAGGAGGGCACCGAGGCGGCGACATATGAGAACAAGCTGCCCGAGGACGTCGTCGCCGAGCGGCTCGCGCGTGTCTCCCGGCTGGCCGAGGAGCTCGTCTCGCAGCGGGCCGAGGAGCGCGTGGGCGAGACCGTGCACGTGCTCGTGGAGTCCGTGGACGAGGAGGGCGTGTTCGGCCGTGGGACGCACCAGGCGCCGGAGACCGACGGGCAGGTGCTGCTCACGAGCGGCGAAGGGCTGAGCGTCGGCCGTATCGTCGAGGCCAAGGTGGTCGGTACGGAAGGTGTCGACCTGGTGGCCGAGCCGCTGGCCGGCTCGCTCGGGTGTAGTGAGGAGGCGGGCAGATGACCGGAGTACCGGCATCGGCGGCGAACGGCTCCTCCAAGGCGGGTCCCCCGAGAGTCGACGGCGCCGATTCCGACCTGGCCGGCGACGCGAGGCCCGCGCGGGGCGGGAAGGTCGTGGCCGCGGCCGTGAACCAGGCCAGCGTCTGGAACATCGCCAACCTGCTGACCATGCTCCGGCTGCTCCTCGTCCCCGGCTTCGTCGCGCTGATGCTGGCCGACGGCGGATACGACCCGGCGTGGCGCTCGCTCGCCTGGGCCGCCTTCGCGATCGCCATGATCACCGACCTGTTCGACGGTCATCTGGCGCGCACCTACGATCTCGTCACCGACTTCGGGAAGATCGCCGACCCCATCGCCGACAAGGCGATCATGGGGGCGGCGCTGATCTGTCTCTCCTCGCTGGGCGATCTGCCGTGGTGGGTGACGATCGTCATCCTCGGCCGGGAACTCGGGATCACGCTCCTGCGTTTCCTGGTCATCCGGTACGGCGTGATCCCGGCGAGCCGCGGCGGCAAGCTCAAGACCCTCACGCAGGGCGTGGCGGTCGGGATGTACGTGCTGGCGCTGACGGGATGGCTGGCCACCCTGAGGTTCTGGGTGATGGCCGTGGCGGTCGTCCTGACCGTGGCGACCGGATTCGACTATGTAAGACAAGCCATAGTGCTGCGCAGGCAGGGAATCGCCGAGCGCAAGGCCGCGTCGGAGGAGGCGGAAGCGTGAGTTCCCCGGCCGCCGACGTGGTGCGACTACTGACAGTGAAGGGACAGACCCTCGCGGTCGCCGAGTCTCTCACCGGCGGGCTGGTTGCGGCGGAAATCACAACCGTCCCCGGGGCCTCCAAGGCCTTCCGCGGTTCGGTGACCGCCTATGCCACCGAGCTCAAGCACGAGCTGCTGGGTGTCGACGCCACCCTGCTGGCCGAGCGTGGAGCGGTGGATCCGCAGGTCGCGGCCCAGATGGCGGCCGGAGTGCGCAAGGCGCTGGGCGCCGACTGGGGCCTCGCGACGACCGGTGTGGCGGGGCCCGATCCGCAGGACGGGCAGCCCGTCGGGACGGTTTTCGTGGCCGTGGACGGGCCGTTCGGCCCTGGTTCCGGTTCCGCCCCTGGCGGAAAAGTGGAGGCCCTGCGGTTGAACGGCAGCCGCGCGGAAATTCGTATGGAGAGTGTACGGAGCGTACTCGCACTGCTCCTGACAGAGCTTGCGAGCGAACACACCGGGAATGAGCGGGCACAGGATACGGAACAGAACGGGGGGTTTTGATGTTTGCAGCCCTGAGTGAACACGACATCGCTCCCCGCACGGCCGCGGCGCAAGGCGGTACGGTGGGGCGTGAAGGATGCGGCTACGCGGTCCGAGGAGGGAGCCACCGATGATTCTGCTCCGTCGCCTGCTGGGTGACGTGCTGCGTCGGCAGCGCCAACGCCAGGGCCGTACTCTGCGCGAAGTCTCCTCGTCCGCCCGAGTCTCACTCGGCTATCTCTCCGAGGTGGAGCGGGGGCAGAAGGAGGCTTCCTCCGAGCTGCTCTCCGCGATCTGCGACGCGTTGGACGTACGGATGTCCGAGCTCATGCGGGAAGTGAGCGACGAGCTCGCCCTCGCCGAGCTGGCCCAGTCCGCTGCGGCCACCGAGTCTGTCCCGGCACCGGTTCGTCCGATGCTGGGTTCCGTGTCGGTGACCGGTGTGCCTCCGGAAAGGGTGACCATCAAGGCGCCCGCAGAGGCGGTGGACGTGGTCGCCGCGTGATGCTCACGCGGAGGTAGACCGACGAGGCGCCGACCGGCACCGAGAAGTGTGCGAAGCCCCGGCCGGGGCTTCTCCAGGGCGACCTGGGGAGGTCCGGCCGGGGTTTTCGTGTGTGCGGGGGCTTCCGGTCCTTCGCGGCTTCCGGGCCGCACGACTGCGTTTGCCGGGGTGGTCCGGGGCGGTCATGGTGGATGCCTGTGGTGCGTCGGGGCGGGCGCCGTTGCCAGAGCTGTGACGGTGCGCCCGTGTGCCGTCGGTGCGCCCTCCCCGCGAGTCAGGGCGCCGGTCTAGCTTTCGGGGCTGGAGGTGGGTCCATGGCACGGCCGACGGTGCGCCGGGGGGTGGCGCTCGGGTTCGGGGTGCTGTGGTGGTGGGCCGTGCTGCGGCTGGCTTTCGTGCCCGACGCCGGGGTGCTGGAGGGGGCTGTCGCGGCCGGTGGGTGGGGGCTCAGCCTGTTGCCGGTGCACTGTGTGCCCAAGGGACGGGCTGCGGGAGCGGTGGGGGCGGGGCGGTGGCGGGAGGCCTGGCGGGGCGCTCGGGTTACCACGGCATCGCCACTCCGCCGTTCGGACGCAGGATCTGGCCCGTCATGAAGGACGAGGCGTCGGAGGCCAGGTAGAGAACCGTGTGGGCGACGTCCTCCGGTTCGCCGACCCGGCCCAGCGGGGCCAGCCGGGCCATCAGCGTCTCCGTCTGCGCCTGTTCCCCGGCCTCGTGCCGGTCGGTCATGGGCGTCCGGGTCCAGCCCGGCGCGACCGCGTTGACGCGGACGCCGTGCCGGCCCACCTCGCTCGCCAGAGTCTTCGTCAGCTGGACGACGGCGGCCTTGGCGGCGCCGTAGCAGAGCAGGCCGGGGCGGCCGGTGTCGATGGCGCTCGACGCCATGGTGACGATGCTGCCCCCGGTGCCCTGGGCGAGCATCGCGCGGGCCGCCTCCTGGCAGGCGTACAGCACGCCCTTGAAATTGACGTTCAGCACGCGGTCCAGGTCCTCGTCCAGGGTCTCCAGGACGGGGCTGCTGTGCATGATCCCGGCGATCGCCGCCATCACATGGAGATGTTCGCAGGACGCGACGGCCTGGCGGACCTGGTCCCGGTCGGTCACGTCGAGGTGATGGGTCCGGGCCGTGCCGCCCGCGTCCTTGATCAGGGTCGCCGTCTCGTGCAGGCCCTGTCCGTCGCGGTCGGCGCAGTGGACCGTGGCGCCGGCCTCGGCCAGCAGCAGGGCCGAGGCGCGGCCGATGCCGCCGGCGGCCCCGGTGACGAATGCGGTGCGTCCGGTGAGGTCGTACGCCTTGACGGGCATGAAGGGACGGTACGAGGCTTTCTGACGGTCCGTCAATTGGTCGTACGGCGTGCGGTTCCGCGAGGCGGAGTGGTGCTCGGGGCCGGTCCTGCCTGGCAGCCCGGGCACCAGTAGGTGGGGCGTTCGCGAGAGCCGTCGCCCTGGTCGGCCACCCGGATCGAGGTGTGGCAGCGCAGACAGGGGCGGGGTGCGCGGCCGTACACGAACAGGTCCTGGCCGCGGCGGCCCGTAGTGGTGCGCACCGGACGGTCGCGGTTGGCCTCCAGCAGCCGCTTGGCGAGCGCCGGCAGCTTCGCGGCCCGCTCGGCGGGCAGGGCGCCGACGGGGAGCCACGGGGTGGCACCGAGCAGGAAGCAGAGCTCGCTCTTGTAGACGTTGCCGATGCCGGCGAGGTTGCGCTGGTCGAGCAGGGCCTCGCCGAGGGGGCGGGCGGGGTCGGCGAGGAGGTTGGCGAGGGCCAGCTCGGGGTTCCAGTCCGGGCCGAGGAGGTCGGGGCCGAGGTGGCCGACGGCGCGCTCCTCGTCGGTGGTGCGGAGGAGGTCCAGGACGGGGAGGCGATAGCCGACGGCGGTGCGCTCGGCGTTTCCGAGGATCACCCGGATCTGGTGAGAGGGGCCCCCGCTCCAGCGTCGGCCGTTCTCGTACACCTTCCAGGCGCCGTCCATCCGCAGGTGCGAGTGGAGGGTCAGGCCGCCCTCGATACGGGTGAGGAGGTGCTTGCCGCGGGGAGTGACGTCAAGCACGGTACGGCCCGTGAGGTCGACCGTGGCGTACTTGGGCACCCGGAGGTCGCTGCGGGTCAGCACCTTGCCCGCGAGGGCGCCGTGCAGGCGTCTCGCGGTCTGCCAGACGGTGTCTCCTTCGGGCATGGGTCAAGGGTGGCACGGGGCGGAGAGCGGGTGCGCTCCATGGTGCGAGCGGTTCTTCATGCCCGCAGCCGCAGGCCGCGTGGGGTCGCGATGAAGCCCGCTCCTTCCAGGAGGGCGCCGATGGGGGAGGTGAGGGCCGAGGCGCCGTTGACACGCTCCACCGTGACGGTGCCGAGAGAGCCCGCCTTCGCGGCCGCGGCGAGGGACTCGGCGGCCGCACGCAGGCGTGGGTCGTCGGTGGCGGTGCCGTCCGGGTCGGCCGGCCAGGCCAGCAGCGTCTTGCCGCCGCGCTCCATGTAGAGCGTCAGCTCGCCGTCGACGAGGACCACCAGGGAGCCCGCCTTGCGGCCCGGCTTGTGGCCCGCGCCGGTCGGCGGCTCCGGCCAGGCGAGAGCCGCGCCGTACGCGTTCGCCGGATCGGCGGCGGCCAGCACCACGGCCCGGGAGTCGGGGGCGGGGCGGGTACGGCGGTTGGGGAAGGCGGAGCCGTACGAGGCGTAGGGGCCGTATCCGGAGCCGCCGCGGGGGCCGCCCGTGCCGGAGGAGGCGAAGTCGCGGGGCGAGACGTACTCGTCCCGCGAGGCCGGGGCGGGCGGCAGGCCGAAGTCGTCGCTGAAGCCGGTGACTTCGAAGCCGGGGCTGCTCCGGTGGATGCCTTCGCCGATAGAGCCGTCGGTCCAGTCGAAGGTGTCGGCGTCGTCGGGTGCGTGTCCATGGGGCGCGTCGGCGCCGCCGGCGTGGTCGCCGGGCGCGGTGAAGGCGTGGGGCGAGCCGAACGGGTCGGCCGGGAAACCGCCCGGTGCGCCGTCGGCGGACGGCTGTGGCAGGGCTTCGCCCCGGTCCCGCGCGGTGGACACCGCACGGAGGCGGTCCACCGCGCCGTCCATCGCGAACTGGGCCGCGCCGAGCCCCTCCACCACATAGCCGCGCCGGGCCTGGCCGCTCTCCTCGAAGGCGGACAGGATCCGGTACGTCGCCGAGAAGCCGCCCTCGACGCCCTCCGCGGCGACGGCGCCCCGGGTGACCACGCCGTGCCGGTCGAGAAGGGTGCGGGCCAGCGCGTGCGCGCGCACGGTGGGGTCGGCCTCGCGGGGCGGGAGCAGGGACCAGCGACCGGCGACGGTCGGCGGGCCGGTGCGGGAGGCGGGGCGGGCGGCGGCGGTCAGGGAGCCGTAGCGGCCGCGAGGGACGGCGCGCTTGGCGCGGTGGGCCGTGGAGCCGGCGGTGCGGCCCGAGCCCAGCAGGGAGCGCATGGGCGTGAGTGTGTCGTTCGTCAGGCGTCCGGACCAGGCCAGGTCCCAGACGGCGTCGGCCAGTTGGGGGTCGGTGACGTCCGGGTGGGTGGTGGCGCGGACCTGGTCGGCGATCTGGCGGAAGAACAGGCCGTAGCCCCCGGAGAGGGAGCTCAGGACCGATTCGTGGAGGGCCGTCAGCTCCAGGGGGTGGGGGGCGGGCAGGAGCAGGGGCGCCGCGTCCGCCAGGTACAGGGAGACCCAGCCGTCCTTGCCGGGGAGAGCACCCGCTCCGGCCCAGACGATCTCTCCGGCCGCGGTGAGCTCGTCGAGCATGGCGGGCGTGTAAGTGGCGACGCGGGACGGCAGGACGAGCTTCTCCAGGGCCGACGCGGGCACGGACGCGCCCTGCAACTGCTCGACGGCCCGCACCAGTCCGTCGAGGCCGCGCAGCCCGTGTCCCTTGCCGATGTGCTGCCACTGCGGCAGGAACTGGGCGAGCGCGGCCGGTGCCACCGGCTCCAGCTCGTGCCGCAGGGCGGCCAGCGAACGGCGGCGCAGACGGCGCAGTACGGCCGCGTCGCACCACTCCTGGCCGATGCCCGCCGGGTGGAACTCCCCTTGTACGACACGGCCGTTCGCGGCGAGGCGCTGCAACGCGCCCTCCGTGACCGCCACGCCCAGGCCGAAGCGGCTGGCGGCGGTGGCCGACGTGAAGGGGCCGTGGGTGCGGGCGAACCGCGCGAGGAGGTCGCCCAGCGGGTCCTTCACCGGCTCGGTGAAGGCTTCCGGGACGCCGACGGGGAGTGCTGTGCCGAGGGCGTCGCGCAGGCGGCCCGCGTCCTCGATCGCCGCCCAGTGGTCGGCACCGGCGACACGGACCTTGATCACGCGGCGGGCCCGGGCCAGCTCCTGCGCCCACTGCGCTTCGGCGCCCCGCTCGGCCAGCTCGGCGTCGGTCAGCGGACCGAGGAGCCGGAGTACGTCCGCGACCCCCTCGGCGTCCTTCACCCGCCGGTCCTCGGCGAGCCACTGGAGCTCCCGCTCCAGCTCGGTCAGCACCTCGGCGTCGAGCAACTCGCGCAGCTCCGCCTGGCCCAGCAGCTCCGCCAGCAGCCGCGAGTCCAGGGACAGGGCCGCGGCGCGGCGCTCCGCGAGAGGGGAGTCTCCCTCGTACAGGAACTGGGCGACGTACCCGAAGAGGAGAGAGCGGGCGAAGGGGGAGGGCTCGGGCGTGGTGACCTCGACCAGGCGCACCTTGCGGGCCTCCAGGTCGCCCATCAGCTCGGCCAGCCCCGGTACGTCGAAGACGTCCTGGAGGCACTCGCGGACCGCCTCCAGGCCGATCGGGAACGAGCCGAACTCGCTCGCCACCTCCAGCAGTTGGGCGGCCCGTTGGCGCTGCTGCCACAGTGGGGTGCGCTTGCCGGGGTTGCGGCGCGGCAGCAGCAGCGCGCGGGCGGCGCACTCACGGAAGCGGGACGCGAACAGGGCCGAGCCGCCGACCTGGTCGGTGACGATCTGGTCGACCTCGCCCTTGTCGAAGACGACGTCCGCCGCACCGACCGGCGCCTGCTCGGCGTCGTACTCCGTGCCCGCCTTCCTGGGTTCCTGGTCGAGCAGGTCCAGGCCCATGAGGTCGGCGTCGGGCAGGCGCAGGACGATGCCGTCGTCGGCGTGCATGACCTGCGCGTCCATGCCATAACGCTCGGAGAGCTTGGCGCCGAGGGCGAGTGCCCAGGGGGCGTGCACCTGGGCGCCGAAGGGGGAGTGGACGACGACCCGCCAGTCACCCAGCTCGTCGCGGAAGCGCTCCACGACGATCGTGCGGTCGTCCGGGACGTGGCCGCAGGCCTCGCGCTGTTCGTCCAGGTACGACAGGACGTTGTCCGCCGCCCAGGTGTCCAGGCCGGCCGCCAGGAGGCGGAGGCGGGCGTCCTCTTTGGAGAGTGATCCGACCTCGCGCAGGAACTGGCCCACCGCGCGGCCCAGTTCGAGCGGGCGGCCGAGCTGGTCGCCCTTCCAGAACGGGAGTCGGCCCGGTACGCCCGGTGCGGGGGAGACCAGGACGCGGTCGCGGGTGATGTCCTCGATACGCCAGGAGCTGGTGCCGAGGGTGAACACGTCGCCCACCCTCGACTCGTAGACCATCTCCTCGTCCAGCTCGCCGACCCGGCCGCCGCCCTTCTTGGGGTCGGCTCCGGCGAGGAAGACCCCGAAGAGACCGCGGTCCGGGATGGTGCCCCCGGAGGTGACGGCCAGGCGCTGCGCGCCGGGGCGGCCGGTGATCGTGCCGGCGACGCGGTCCCAGACCACGCGCGGGCGCAGTTCGGCGAAGGCGTCGGAGGGATAGCGGCCGGCGAGCATGTCCAGGACGGCGGTGAACGCCGATTCGGGGAGGGACGCGAAGGGGGCGGCCCGGCGGACCGTGGCGAGCAGGTCGTCGACCTGCCAGGTGTCCAGCGCGGTCATGGCGACGAGCTGCTGGGCCAGGACGTCCAGGGGATTGGCCGGCACCTTCAGGGACTCGATGGAGCCGGTGCGCATCCGCTCGGTGACCACCGCGGCCTGGACGAGGTCGCCGCGGTACTTCGGGAAGACCACGCCGGTGCTGACCGCGCCGACCTGGTGGCCCGCGCGGCCCACGCGCTGGAGACCGGACGCCACGGAGGGCGGTGACTCGACCTGGACGACCAGATCGACCGCGCCCATGTCGATGCCCAGTTCCAGGCTGGACGTCGCCACGACGGCGGGGAGGCGGCCGGCTTTGAGGTCCTCCTCGACCAGGGCGCGCTGTTCCTTGGAGACCGAGCCGTGGTGGGCGCGGGCGATGACCGGCGGGGCGCCCTGGGCCGCTCCCGAGCCGCCCATGAGCTCGGCCGGGGCGTGGTGCTCGTCCAGAGGTTCGCCGGTGGCCCGCTCGTACGCGATCTCGTTGAGCCTGTTGCACAGGCGCTCCGCGAGGCGGCGGGAGTTGGCGAACACGATCGTGGAGCGGTGCGCCTGGACGAGGTCGGCGATCCGCTCCTCGACGTGCGGCCAGATCGACGGGCGTTCGGTGCCCTCGGAGCCGTCGGCCACCGGGGAGCCGCCCAGTTCGCCGAGGTCCTCGACCGGGACGACCACCGAGAGGTCGAACTCCTTGCCCGACTTCGGCTGGACGATCTCGACCTTGCGGCGCGGTGACAGATAGCGGGCGATCTCGTCGACCGGGCGGACGGTTGCCGAGAGGCCGATGCGGCGGGCCGGCTTCGGCAGGAGCTCGTCCAGTCGCTCCAGGGAGAGCGCGAGGTGGGCGCCGCGCTTGGTGCCGGCCACCGCGTGCACCTCGTCGAGGATCACCGTCTCGATGCCGGTCAGCGCGTCGCGGGTCGACGACGTCAGCATCAGGAACAGGGACTCCGGGGTGGTGATCAGGATGTCCGGCGGGCGGGTGGACAGCGCGCGGCGCTCGGCGGCCGGGGTGTCGCCTGAGCGGATGCCGACCTTCACCTCGGGCTCGGGCAGGCCCAGTCGGACAGACTCCTGGCGGATGCCGGTCAGGGGGCTGCGGAGGTTGCGCTCCACGTCCACCGCGAGGGCCTTGAGGGGGGAGACGTACAGGACGCGGCAGCGCTTGCGGGGGTCGGCCGGCGGGGGTGTGGAGGCGAGCTGGTCGAGTGCGGCGAGGAAGGCGGCCAGCGTCTTGCCGGAGCCGGTGGGGGCGACCACCAGTACGTCCGAGCCCTCTCTGATGGCGTTCCACGCGCCCGCCTGGGCTGCGGTGGGCGCGGAGAAGGCCCCCGTGAACCAGCCGCGGGTCGCGGGGGAGAAGCCGTCGAGGGCTCGGCGTGCGGAGCTGACCATGCGTCCATCCTGCACCCAGCCACTGACAATCGACCTGACCTGCGGGTTCGCTGACGCGGGCCCGGCCCGGGCGGCGGGGGTGCGTTGTGGGGCGGGGGCGTGGTGGTACGGATCTGGAGGGGCCGGACCCGGGTTGTCGGGCTGACGGAGAATGGGGGTATGGCGGGTTCGGGCAGGGAAGCGGCGCGGCACTGGCAGTACGCCGAGTTGCCGGGCGTCGATCTGCTGCGGGCGCGGTATGTGCGCAAGCGGTTCGTCCGGCACACCCATGAGCACTTCGTGATCGCCGCGATTGTGGACGGGGTCGAGGTCTTTCATCATCGTGGGGCTGATCAGTACGCGGGGGCGGGGGCTCTTGCGCTGGTCAATCCCGATACCCCGCACACCGGGCGGGCGGGGGTGCCCGAGGGGTGGCGGTACGGGGCTGTGTATCCGTCGCCGGAGGTGGTCGGTGAGATCGCGGCCGAGACCATGCTCATCCGGGGGACGCCCGGGTTCATCAGTCCTGTGCTCGACGACCCGTACGCCGTGGGGCTCGTCCATCAGGTGCTGCGCGCTGCCGACGAAGGGAACGCGCTGGCCGCCGACACATTGCTGCGGGTCGCTGTGACGAGGTTGCTGCGACTCAACGGCGGGCCGCTGCCGCAGCGGGCGGTGCGGACCGCGGGGGCCCGGGTCGCCGCACGCGCGCGTGCCGTGCTGGAGGAGCGGATGGTCGAGCCGCCCACGTTGGAGACGCTGGCGGGTGATCTCGGGACCAGCCCGTTCGCGCTGCTTCGGGCCTTTCGGGACGCCTACGGGATGCCGCCGCACGCCTGGCTGACGGATGCGCGGGTACGGCGGGCGCGGCGGCTGCTGGACGGCGGGACCGCGCCCGCGGAGGCCGCCGTCGCCGTGGGGTTCACCGATCAGCCGCATCTGAACCGGCACTTCGCACGGATCGTCGGCGTGCCTCCGGGTGCCTATCAGCGGGAGCGCAAGAACGTACAAGACGCTCGGCTGCTGCGCTCGTAGCGTCCGAGGCGTGGCAGAACACACAGCTCTCGCAGACACAGGTGCCGGTGGCGCAGGGAAGACGGACGCCGCGGTCGTACGGGACGCCCTCGGGGTCGGGGTCGCCGTAGGACTGTCCGGGTTCGCTTTCGGGGTGACCTCGGCCGGCGGCGGACTCACGCTGCCGCAGACCTGCGCGCTCAGCCTCCTGGTGTTCACCGGTGCCTCCCAGTTCGCGCTCGTCGGCGCGCTCGCGGCCGGGGGAAACCCGCTCACGGCGGCCGCCGGCGCCTTCTTCCTGGGGGTGCGCAACGCCTTCTACGGGCTGCGTCTGTCGCAGCTGCTGGCCCTTCCGCGCGCGGTGCGGCCGTTCGCCGCACAGTGGGTGATCGACGAGACGACCGCGGTCGCGCTCCCGCAGCCCACGCGGCGGGCCGCGCGGATCGGGTTCGTCGTCACCGGGCTCAGCCTGTACGTGCTGTGGAACCTCACCACGCTGCTCGGCGCCCTCGGCGCCAGGGCCATCGGCGACACGGACGCGTGGGGGCTGGACGCGGCCGGGCCCGCCGTGTTCCTGGCCCTGCTCGCACCGATGCTGAAGACCGCCACCGAGCGTGCCGTCGCCGGGCTCGCCGTTCTGCTGGGGCTCGGGCTGCTGCCCGCCCTTCCTGCCGGAGTGCCCGTCCTGGTCGCCGCGCTGGCAGCGCCCGCCGTTCTGTTCCTGGAGGGCCGTCGCGGTCGTCCCTCGGCCAACGACACAGCAGGGGAAGACCGTTGAACACCTGGATCGCGATCGGGGCGACCGCCCTCGGATGCTACGCGGTCAAGCTCGCCGGTCTGCTCGTTCCCGCGGGCACCCTGGAGCGGCCGCTCGTCAGGCGACTGGCCGCGCTGTTGCCGGTGGCTCTGCTGGCCGCCCTCACCGCACAGCAGACCTTTGCCGACGGGCACGCGCTCGTGCTCGACGCGCGCGTGGCGGGTGTCGCCGCGGCCGCCGTCGTGCTGGTGCTGCGCGCACCCTTCCTGCTCGTGGTGGCGGCGGCCGTGGTGGTGACCGCGGGCGTGCGGGCCATGGGTGGATGACAGTGCCCCGGGGTCAGCCGATGGCGCGGCCGTACGCCCTGAGGGTGCGCAGCGCCTCGATCGTCACCACGGGGCGTGCCTCCAGGGCGATGCCGGGCGCCCACTGGCGCCAGCGGATCGGCCAGCCGCCGTCCTCCTGCTGTGTGGCGGCCAGGAGGTCCAGGGAGCGCTCGATCTCCTTGTCGGTGAACCATGCGCGCGCGAGGGAGCTCGGCGTCTTCGCGTAGTCGTGCGGGAAGTGGTGCTCACCGGGGGCGTAGCCGGGCGCGACCGGGTACGCGGCGAGGTCGTCCGGGTCCAGGGCGGCGAGCCGGTGTTCGCGCACCAGGCGGCCGAGGCGGTCGGCGGCGGCCTCCGCGCGCGGGCGGTCGGGCGCGGAGTCCAGGAAGGCCACGGCGGCCTCGATCTCGTAGGGGTGGGACTTCTCCAGGGACTCGACCGCGTGCCAGCAGAAGTCGGTGGCGCGGAACAGCCAGGCGTGCCACACCTCGTTGCGGTGCAGCAGGCCCACCACCGGCCCGGTGGCGAGGAGTTCGCTCGGCGGGTCGTCCATGATCGGCATGAACGGGGCCGCGGGATAGCCGCGCTGGCTGGGATGGATCGCCGGCAGTGCGCCGTCCGCCGTGGAGACGGAGGTCAGATAGCGGCACACACGCTCCACGCGCTGTCCGCCGCAGCGCCCGATGGAGTCCAGGACACGCAGCGCGTGCCCGGTGTGCAGCGGTTGGCTGACCGGGCCGCGCAGATCGGGCTCCAGGGCGTGGCCGTAGCCGCCGTCCTCGTTGCGGTAGGCGTCCAGTGCGGTCTCCACCGGGTCGGCGCCGCCGTTCAGGAAGTGGTGCGCGAAGAGGCGCTGTTCCAGCACGCGCGCGGTGAGCCAGACGAAGTGCTCGGCGCGGAAGAGCGGGGAGTGCGCCGGGGGCGTGGCGGGGAGTGGGGAAGCTCCAGTTTCGGACATGCGACAGACCGTAGGACGGAAAGCGGTCTCGACAAGCGGTCCCGGCTCAGGCCCACCCCCAGGGGCGGGATACTGGAGGCATGCGGTTGACGGTCTTCTGGCAGCGGATGGCGGATCACTTCGGTTCGGGGTATGCCGACACCTTCGCGCGTGACCACGTGATGACAGAGCTCGGCGGACGCACGGTGCACGAGGCGCTGGACTCCGGCTGGGACGCGAAGGACGTGTGGCGTGTGGTCTGCACGGTCATGAACGTTCCGGGGGAGAAGCGCTGATCGGGCACGAAGATCGCAGGACGGCAACTGATTGTCAGATATGTGCGCGAGACTTGATCCGTGTCACCCACTGACGAGACCGGGCCCAGGGCCCAGCAGGCATCCCCGTTCGGCACGACCCCGCCGGACCGGCCCTCGGCCGACGCCGTGTCGAGCGCCCGCATGCCGCGCTGGCTGCCGCGCTCCGTGGTGCTCGTGCTCGCCCTCTATGCCGCCTTCCAACTGGGCACCTGGGCGTTCCACCAGCTCACCGGGCTGCTGATCAACATCCTCATCGCGTTCTTCCTGGCCCTCGCCATCGAGCCCGCGGTGAGCTGGATGGCCTCGCGCGGCATGCGCAGGGGGCTGGCCACCGGTCTCGTCTTCCTCGCCGTGATGATCCTGTCCGCGGGCTTCGTCACCCTGCTCGGCTCGATGCTGGCGGGCCAGATCGTCAAGATCGTCGAGGATTTCCCGAACTATCTCGACTCCGTCATCCACTGGATCAACACGCACTTCCACACCGACCTGAAGCGGGTGGACGTCCAGGAGGGCCTGCTCCGCTCCGACTGGCTGCGCAACTACGTGCAGAACAGCGCCACCGGCGTTCTGGACGTCTCGGCCCAAGTCCTCGGCGGCCTCTTCCAGTTGCTGACGATCACCCTGTTCTCGTTCTACTTCGCCGCCGACGGCCCCCGCCTGCGCCGCGCGATCTGCTCCGTACTGCCGCCCGCGCGGCAGGCCGAGGCGCTGCGTGCGTGGGAGATCGCCGTCAACAAGACCGGCGGTTACATCTACTCGCGCGGCCTGATGGCGCTCATATCCGGCATCGCGCACTACATATTGCTGCAGATCCTGGGTGTGCCGTACGCGCCCGTGCTGGGTGTGTGGGTGGGCCTGGTCTCGCAGTTCATCCCGACCATCGGCACGTATCTGGCGGGCGCACTGCCCATGCTGATCGCGTTCACCGTCGACCCCTGGTACGCGCTGTGGGTGCTGATCTTCGTCGTGGTCTACCAGCAGTTCGAGAACTACGTGCTGCAGCCCAAGCTGACGGCGAAGACCGTCGACATCCACCCCGCCGTCGCCTTCGGCTCGGTCATCGCCGGCACCGCGCTCCTCGGCGCGGTCGGCGCGCTGATCGCCATCCCGGCGGTCGCCACGCTGCAGGCGTTCCTGGGGGCGTACGTGAAGCGGTACGCGGTCACGGACGACCCCCGGGTCCACGGGCACCGGGGCAGCGGATCGGGGCCGGGGCTCTTCACGCGCGCGAGCCGGCTGTGGGCACGGCGTCCGGGGTTGGCGCCGCCCCAGGAGGACGAGCCCAGGGCCAGCAACTCCTGAGTAGCGATACGAGGGTTGGGGCCGAGGCCGGCAACGACGCCTGGTCGGTTCAGTACGTGAGGACGGCCCACACCCCGGCGCCGATGACGGCGGCCAGGTAGCAGCCGGTCGCCGCGGCCACGACGCGTCGGCGGACGGGCTCGCTCCAGGACGTGCGGGACAGCAGCCAGGCCAGTGCGGGCAGGACCAGCACGGCATGCAGGCTGACCCCGTGCAGCGGCTTGAGCGGGGCCGTCGACCGGTACGCCGCCTCCTGGTGGCCGGTACGCGTGAGCACCACACCGCGCGCGATCATCGCGGCGCCCGAAGCGAGCGCGACGAGCAGGATCGCGAACCCGGAACGCACCGCGAGCGCCATCCCCGTGGGGCCGGCGGGCCGGTGCCGGAACGAGGCGAGCGCGAACACGGTGAGCAGCACCACGAGAACACCGCCGCCCACGGCGAGCGTCATCGACACCGCGGTGTCGAAGGGCGTCTCCATGTCGAGATGCGAAGGCACCCGACGCCACGCCTGAAGGGTGATGCCGCCCACCTCCACGACACAGTCGGCGGCGAACACGGCGAGCAGCACGGTGCGCAGCCGCGATCCGACGCGCAGATACGACGTCACCCAGGTGACCGCGATCAGCGTCACCCCGAAGGACAGCCCGAAGGTCACGGGCTTGCGCCAGGAGACGGGGCCGTACCAGGGGCCACCGTCGACGGCGAACACCACCAGGTGCAGGAGGCCGGAGAGGATCAGGAGCAGGCCGGTGGCGTGGCAGAGGGGTTCCACCGGACGTGTCCCGACGTTGTCCCGGGTGCTCTTCTCGGTCTCCGTCTCCATGCGGCCAGCCTCGTGGCAGCGTCCCGTCCGGTCGTCGTCCCACCGGAGACACCCGCCGTACGCCGGGAGAAGTAGCCCCACTGCCGGGCCGCGGAGCCAGTCTCGGAGGTGCCGCGTGGTGCGCTTGACACAAAAATCGAACATCCATTCTTATGGAGGCTCAGGCGAGGCTCACCGTGGGTGATTCGGCACGGTTTTGATGGAGAAGTAACCAAGTTATCCACAGGCCGGACGGGCGTCGGGGCGCATTGTCAGTGGCAGGCGTTAGCGTCTTTGACGTGAAGCGATCGACTCAAGCAAATCGGGTGGAACCCATGGCAGGAACCGACCGCGAGAAGGCCCTGGATGCCGCACTCGCACAGATTGAACGGCAATTCGGCAAGGGCGCGGTCATGCGCATGGGTGATCGGGTGATGGAGCCCATCGAGGTCATCCCGACCGGGTCGACCGCGCTCGACGTGGCCCTCGGTGTCGGCGGCCTGCCGCGCGGCCGTGTCGTCGAGGTCTACGGGCCGGAGTCCTCCGGCAAGACGACCCTGACCCTGCACGCGGTGGCGAACGCGCAGAAGGCCGGCGGCCAGGTCGCGTTCGTGGACGCGGAGCACGCCCTGGACCCCGAGTACGCGCGCAAGCTCGGCGTCGACATCGACAACCTGATCCTCTCCCAGCCGGACAACGGCGAGCAGGCCCTGGAGATCGTGGACATGCTGGTCCGCTCCGGCGCCCTCGACCTCATCGTCATCGACTCCGTCGCCGCGCTCGTCCCGCGCGCGGAGATCGAGGGCGAGATGGGCGACAGCCACGTCGGTCTGCAGGCCCGCCTCATGAGCCAGGCCCTGCGGAAGATCACCAGCGCGCTCAACCAGTCCAAGACCACCGCCATCTTCATCAACCAGCTCCGCGAGAAGATCGGCGTGATGTTCGGCTCCCCGGAGACCACGACCGGTGGCCGCGCACTGAAGTTCTACGCCTCGGTGCGTATCGACATCCGCCGCATCGAGACCCTGAAGGACGGCACGGAGGCGGTCGGCAACCGCACCCGCGTCAAGGTCGTCAAGAACAAGGTCGCGCCGCCCTTCAAGCAGGCCGAGTTCGACATCCTCTACGGCCAGGGCATCAGCCGCGAGGGCGGCCTGATCGACATGGGTGTGGAGCACGGCTTCGTCCGCAAGGCCGGCGCCTGGTACACGTACGAGGGCGACCAGCTCGGCCAGGGCAAGGAGAACGCGCGCAACTTCCTCAAGGACAACCCCGACCTGGCCAACGAGATCGAGAAGAAGATCAAGGAAAAGCTGGGCGTGGGCGTGCGGCCGCAGGAGCCGACCGCCGAGCCGGGCGCGGACGCCGCCGTCACCGCCGCCCCGGACGACGCCGCGAAGACGGTGCCCGCTCCGGCGGCCAAGGCTGCCAAGGCCAAGGCGCCGGCCGCCAAGAGCTGATCCGATGACACGGCGAACCGACTGGTCCGAGTACGCCTACCCGGACACCCCGGATGAGAGGGGCGGCCGGAGAGGCGACGGGGGATCTGCCGGGCCGGGAGGCGGTGTCTACGGCGGCCAGGAGTACGGGGGCGACACGGGGCCCGGCGCGGACGGGGGACACGGCCGCGCGGAGCCGTACGGCACGGGTGCGGGGGGCTCGTGCGGTGCGGGGGACCGGTATGGCACCGGCGGCTCGTACGGCACGGGGTCGTTGTACGGCGACAGCGGCTCGTACGACGCCGGGGCGTCTCGCATCGGCGGCGGGACCCACGGCGCCGACCGGGCGTACGGCGACGAGTCGGGCGGCGCAGAGTGGTCGGGCGAGGGCTCGGCTCACTCGGCGCACGAATCGGTCTCGCCCGGCGGAGGCCCGCGCCGTCGTGGCGGGGCCCGTGGTGCGGGCGGCTCCCGTGGGCGTCGGCAGCGGCGCGGCGGAGAGCCGCTCGGTGTGGACGGGGGTTCCTCCTCCTCGTCGAGGGCCGAGCAGGGGGATACTCCGGCGGACCCGGTGGAGCAGGCGCGGGCGATCTGTCTGCGCCTGCTCACCGGGACCCCGCGCACGCGCAAACAGCTCGCGGACGCCCTGCGCAAGCGGGAGATCCCGGACGAGGCGGCCGAGGAGGTGCTGTCGCGGTTCGAGGAGGTCGGGCTGATCAACGACAGCGCGTTCGCGGACGCCTGGGTGGAGTCCCGGCACCACGGCCGGGGGCTTGCTCGGCGGGCACTGGCTCAGGAGCTGCGGACCAAGGGCGTCGAATCCACGCTGATCGACGCGGCTGTCGCACAGCTCGACTCCGAGCAGGAGGAGGAGACCGCGCGCGAGCTCGTCGCCCGCAAGCTGCGCGCCACGCGCGGCCTCGAGCGCGACAAGCGGCTGCGCCGTCTCGCGGGCATGCTCGCCCGCAAGGGCTACTCCGAGGGCATGGCCCTGCGGGTGGTCCGGCAGGCGCTGGAGGAGGAGGGCGAGGACACGGAGTCGCTCGGGGACGAGGGTTTCTGAGCGGAGGGGTTCACAGCCGACAGGTGTTGAGCCGAGGCGTTCACAACCGACCGGTTCTGAGCCGAGGGGTCCGCGGCGAGGCGGCTCCGTCCAAGGGTGCCCTTCCGAACCGGACTTGGCGGCTCGGGTGACGCATCGGCCTTGGGCACGGTGGACGCGCGGGGGCGCCCATCGCGTTCAGCGGCCCGACGTGTCGGAAGGTCACCCGTCCAACGTGCGATGCCACGGCGGCCCCGCCGTCCTCCAGGCGGTCGTCAGGGGGCCACGACAGCCCAGCCGGCCTGCAAGGAGCCGTCTACGACGCCACCGGCAGTCCCGCCGCCCGCCACGCCTGGAAGCCTCCGACCAGATCGGTGGCCCGGTGCAGCCCCAGCTGGTGCAGGGACGCTGCCGCGAGGCTCGACGCGTAGCCCTCGTTGCAGATCACCACGACCCGCAGGTCATGGCCCGTGGCCTCGGGGACGCGGTGGCTGCCCTGCGGATCGAGCCGCCACTCCAGCTCGTTGCGCTCCACGACCAGGGCGCCGGGGATCAGACCGTCCCGCTCACGCAGGGCCGCGTACCGGATGTCGACGAGCAGGGCCTCGCCGGCCCGGGCGGCGTCGTACGCCTCGTCCGGCCCGATCCGCTCGTAGCCCTCGCGCACCCGCTCCAGCAACTCGTCGATGGCGACGGGCTGTTCGGGCCCTGCCCCCGCCTGCCCGTTGCCCCACGGACCTGCGACCCCGGTCACCCGCTCACCGCCGCTGCTCACTGCCAGTCCTCCGGCCGCTCGACGTGCTCGAGCCGCAGCACCTGGCCCACGCGGCTGTAGCGGCGGATCTGCGGCAGGGGCGGATAGTAGGCGTGGACGGAGATCGCGTGCTCGTCGGTGGACTCGTTGAGCACCTCGTGGACATGGTGGCGGCCGAAGGCACGGCCTCTGCCGGACGGCAACTGCCGTTCCCGGTCCACTCCGTCGCTGAGTTCGAGGGTCCTCCAGCCGTCGGCGGGCAGCCGCGCGGCGAGCGAGTTCTCCTTGAGCTCTCCGGCCGCCGTCACAAAGGCGCCGACGGACTCGGCGTGGTCGTGCCAGCCGGTCCCGGTACCGGGCGGCCAGCCGATCAGCCACGCCTCGCTGCCGCCGGGCCCCTCCAGGCGCACCCAGGTGCGGCCCTCGGGATCCAGCGGGAGCGAGGCGATCAGCTCGGCGTCGGCGGCCGTGCGTCGCGCGAAGTCGAGGAGGTCGGCCTGCGTCGGCGCGGAAACCGTCGCAGGCGCGGAGACAGAGGGGGAGACAGACAAGGGGGCACCGTCCTGAAGAGCGTTCGCGAGAGCGCGCGGCAGCACGGAAGCGGCGCGCGCGGTTGAGAGGGATGCGAATTCAGCAGGACGGACGACACACGCAGCCCGCATAGCGGACGAGGTCCATATGGACCCTCCGCCACAGGCGCACACAGGTGTCGGTCACGATCCGGAGTACACCATGACGGTGCAGACCGGTCAACTCACTGTCACTATGTGGACCGCACGGTGACAGTGAGTATGACATTCATATGTACGACGGCTTCGGTGCGCCGCACGACCTCAGCGTGCGCCGACCCCCGCACCGGCCTCGGCCTCCGCCTTGGCCGGTCCGCCCAGCGTCGCCTCCGCCGCCGCGTACAGGTCGGCCGGGCGCACGCCGCTCAGGGCCGTGACCAGATGGCCGTCGGGCCGGGCGAGCAGCACGGTGTGTGCGGCTGCGCCCGGGTAGCTCTCGGCGACCAGCAGTTCGGCCGGGTGCGGGAGCGCGGCCACTGCCGCTGCCAGCCGGGGCATCACGCCCGCGGTCACCCAGTGCTTGCGGTCCCACACGCCGGTGCCCGGCGCGACCAGGACGACGAGCAGCGCACCGCGTCCCAGCCGCTCCCGCAGTCGTACGAAGGAGCCGTCCTCCGCGGTCACCCGCACATCGGCGATGGGGGCACCCGGCGCCGTGTCGACCGGGACCTCGCCCTCCAGATGCCGGGGCGCGAGCGGCGAGGCGGCGTACGCCCCCGGCGTGCCGAGCGCCCCACGCCCCAGGTGGCCGTCGACGAGCAGCGCGTCGTGGCCCCGGGCCGAGCCGGGGACGTACGCGCGCAGCCCTCCGCCGCCGCGCAGCAGCGGCAGCACCTGGTCGGCGGCGCGCAGCCGGGCGGCGACCGCGCCGCGCCGCTCGGCCTGGTAGCTGTCGAGCAGCGCCTCGTGCGGACCGTGGTGCCAGGCCAGGGCGAGCTTCCAGGCCAGGTTGTCGGCGTCCCTGAGTCCCTCGTCGAGCCCCTGGGTGCCGAGCGCGCCGAGCAGGTGTGCCGCGTCCCCGGCGAGGAAGACCCGGCCGACCCGCCACCGGCGGGCGAGACGGTGGTGGACGGTGTGGACTCCGGTGTCGAGGAGTTCGTACGGCGGTGTGGAACCGCCGGTCCAGCCGGCCAGGGTCTCCCGGATGCGGGCAAGGATCAGCTCGGGTGTGACCAGGTCCTTGCCCGGCGGCAGCAGCCAGTCCAGGCGGTACACCCCGTCCGGGAGCGGGCGTCCGGTGACCTCCCCCGCCGAAGGACCGGACGTCCGCCACGGCGGCATCCGATGGAGCAACGCCTGGCCCTCCCACGGAAGTTCCACGCGCAGTGCGGCCACGGCGTGTCGTTCCACCGCGGTGCGGCCCGGAAAGCGGATGTCCTGGAGTTTGCGGACCGTCGAGCGTGTGCCGTCGCAGCCCACCAGGTAACTGCCGCGCCACCACGTGCCCTTGGGGCCGCGGGTGTGGGCGGTGACGCCGGAGGGTTCCTGCTCGATGGTGTCGAGGCGGCTGTTCGTGGCGATCCTGACGAGCCGTTCGCCCGCCAGGGTCTCGCGCAGGGCGCCGGTCAGGACGTGCTGGGCGATGTGCACGGGGGAGGGGTCGGCCTCGTCGAAGACGACCTCGCGCATCACCTGCTTGCGCCGCAGCGACCTCCATCCGGCCCAACGCGTCCCTGCCTGCTCCAGCGGCAGACCCGTCAGCCGCTCCATCAGGGCGGCGGTGTCCTCGCGCAGGACGACGGTGCGAGCGGGGCGCGGTTCGTCCTTGCCGGGACCCTCGTCGAGCACGACGGAGGGCACTTCCTGACGCGCCAGCGCCAGGGCGAGCGTGAGCCCGACGGGCCCCGCTCCGACGATGATCACCGGGTCCACGGCGTGGCGCCCCCTGCCCGCGGCGGTGTCCTGAGGGACGTATGTGAACAGGAAGGTGGAGCAGGGTGCACGATCACAGAACGTATGCAACCCATTGCCGGTGCTTGCGTCAAGTGACGGAGGCAGTGGCGATCATGCCACTGCCTCCGTGCCGGTCATGCGAGGTGACTGATCATCAGGTCACACCGAAGTGCCACCCGCGCCGGTGCCGAAGGCGCCGCCCACCGCGGCGGGGTTGACCTCCACCGTGTCCTCGGTGAGCACCGCGCCCGTGCCCCGCTTGCTGCGCCGCAGCCTGCCCTCTAGCCAGCTCGCGAAGCTGGTGAGGGTGAAGTTGACGATGATGAAGATGATCGCCACCACGATGAAGCTGGGGATGACGTTGGCGTAGTTGGCGGCCAGCGTGCTGCGCGAATTGAGCAGCTCGGTATATCCGATCATCACGCCGCCCAGGGCGGTGTCCTTCACGATGACCACCAGCTGGCTGACGATGGCCGGCAGCATCGCCGTGACCGCCTGCGGCAACAGGATGCTGGTCATCGTCTGGCCCTTGCGCAGACCGATCGCATACGCGGCCTCCGTCTGCCCCCTGGGGAGTGCGAGGATGCCCGCGCGGACGACCTCGGCGAGGACCGAGGCGTTGTAGAGCACCAGGGCGGTGATGACCGCGTACAGGGGCCGGTCCTCGGTGGTGACGTTGGTCGAGCGGGCGTAGAACTCGTTCGCGAAGAGCATCAGCAGCAGGACCGGGATCGAGCGGAAGAACTCGACCACGACGCCCGCCGGCACGCGCACCCAGCGGTGGTCCGACATGCGCGAGATGCCGAAGAAGGCGCCCAGCGGCAGCGCGATGACCATGGCGAGCGCGGCGGCCTTCAGGGTGTCGCCGAGGCCCGGCAGCAGATACGTCGTCCACGCCTCGGACGTGGTGAACGGCTGCCACAGGGACCACTTCAGCTGGCCCTTGTCGTCCATCTTCTGCCACACCCACCACAGCACAAGGGCGAGCAGGGCGAGGAAGACCACCGAGAGGACGACGTTGCGCCGCTTGGCGTTCGGGCCGGGAGTGTCGTAGAGGACGGAACTCATCGCTTCACCGCCAGTCGCTTGCCCAGCCAGCCCAGGATGAGGCCGGTGGGCAGGGTCAGTACCACGAACCCGAAGGCGAAGACCGCGCCGATGAGCAGTGTCTGTGCCTCGTTCTCGATCATCGACTTCATCAGGTACGCGGCCTCGGCGACGCCGATCGCGGCCGCCACCGTGGTGTTCTTGGTCAACGCGATCAGTACGTTGGCCAGCGGGCCGATGACCGAACGGAACGCCTGCGGCAGCACGATGAGCCGCAGGGTCTGGCCGAAGCTCAGACCGATCGCCCGGGCCGCCTCCGCCTGTCCCAGCGGCACGGTGTTGATGCCGGACCGCAGCGACTCGCAGACGAAGGCCGCGTGGTAGGCGACGAGACCGAGGATCGCGAGCCGGAAGCCCTGGGCCTTGAAGTCGTTCGCCGCGCCCAGGGTCATGCCGAAGATGTCGGCGAGGCCGAGCGAGGTGAAGACGATGATGACCGTCAGGGGGATGTTGCGGACGATGTTGACGTAGACGGTGCCGAACCCACGCATCAGCGGGACCGGGCTGACCCGCATCGCGGCCAGCAGAGTGCCCCAGACCAGGGAGCCGAGGGCGGAGAGGACGGTGAGTTTCACCGTCATCCAGAACGCCCCCAGGACGTCATAACCTTGAAGAAAGTCGAACACGATCTCCCGCGCTTCCGGGTGTGTGGCGTACGAGGAGGGCCAGGCCCCTTCTCCGGCGCGCCGCCGCCGTGATCGCGGCGGGCGGCGGCGTGCCCGAGGAACCCTGCGTGGCTGGGTCTGCCTTACTGGACGATCTGGCCGATCTTCGGCGCCGGCTCGTACTTGTAGTTGGACGGGCCGAAGTTCTTCTCGACGTCCGTCTTCCAGGTGCCGTCGCTGACCATCGTCTCCAGCGCCTTGTTGATCTTGTCCAGGGTCGCGGTGTCGCCCTTCTTCACGCCGATGCCGTAGTTCTCGTTGCTGAGCTTGAGCCCGGCGAGCTTGAACTGGCCCTTGTACTTGTCCTGCGAGGCGTAGCCCGCGAGGATCGAGTCATCGGTGGTCACCGCGTCCACGGCGCCGCTCTGCAGGCCGGCGATGCACTCCGAGTAGCCGCTGTACTCCTTCAGCTGGGCCTTCGGGGCGATCGTCTTCTGGACGTTCTGCGCGGAGGTGGAGCCGGTCACGGAACACAGACGCTTGCCGTTGAGGTCCGTGCCCTTGGTGATGGTCGAGCCCGTCTTGACCAGCAGGTCCTGGTGGGCCAGGAAGTACGGGCCGGCGAAGTCGACCTTCTGCTTGCGCTCGTCGGTGATCGAGTACGAGGCCACGATGAACTTCACGTCGCCACGGGCCAGCGCGTTCTCACGGTCGGCGCTCTTGGTCTCGACGAACTCGATCTGGCTGGGCTTGTAGCCGAGCTTGCCCGCCACGTACGTCGCCACGTCCACGTCGAAGCCGGCGAAGGAACCGTTCGGCTCCTTCAGCCCGATGCCGGGCTGGTCGTACTTGATACCGACCTTGATCTTCTTGCCGCCACCGGAGGAACCGCTGTCGTTGTTGCTCGACCCACAAGCCGTGGCGGCCACGGCGAGGGCGAGTACGGCGGCCGAGGCGGCGGTGACCTTGCGGAGCTTCATGATGAACATCCTTTGGCTGGTGAAGAGAGGGGGCCGTCGTAGGCGGAGCGGGCCGGCCGGCCGTCAGTGGTGGAGGATCTTCGACAGGAAGTCCTTGGCACGGTCGCTGCGCGGGTTGCTGAAGAACTGGTCGGGCGCAGCCTCTTCGACGATCCGGCCGTCGGCCATGAACACCACGCGGTTTGCGGCCGATCGCGCGAAGCCCATCTCATGGGTGACGACGATCATGGTCATGCCGTCGCGGGCCAGCTGCTGCATGACCTCGAGGACCTCGTTGATCATCTCCGGGTCGAGGGCCGAGGTCGGCTCGTCGAAGAGCATGACCTTGGGGCCCATGGCCAGCGCCCGCGCGATGGCGACGCGCTGCTGCTGACCGCCGGAGAGCTGCGCCGGGTACTTGTCGGCCTGGGTGGCCACGCCGACCCGGTCGAGGAGGGCGCGTGCCTTCTCCTCGGCCTGCTTCTTGTCGGCCTTGCGGACCTTGATCTGGCCCAGCATCACGTTCTCGAGCACGGTCTTGTGCGCGAAGAGGTTGAAGGACTGGAAGACCATCCCGACGTCGGCCCGCAGCCGGGCCAGCTCCTTGCCCTCCTGGGGCAGCGGCTTGCCATCGATCGCGATCGTGCCCGAATCGACGGTCTCCAGACGGTTGATGGTGCGGCACAGGGTGGACTTACCGGACCCGGAGGGCCCGATGACCACGACGACCTCGCCGCGGGCGATCGTCAGATCGATGTCCTGGAGTACGTGCAACGCGCCGAAGTGCTTGTTGACGCTCTTCAGGACGACCAGTTCGCCGGTTGGGACCACGTCTTCCTTGGCCACCGATACTTCGGTCATCGCTATCGGGCTCCGTCCTCCTCGGTTTCGGAGGACAGTAGTGACCGGCCGCGACCAGCGTCATTACATCTGAGGGAGATCTGAGCATCACGATCCGATAGCAATCGGACACGTGTCGTAGCACTTGCGAGAGGGACCCGTATCGGCCGGGTAACGGAACCGGCGCGCAACCGGAACCCACTTGACGGCGTCCTCGTCCATCAGCGTGACTGCGTTGATGCACACGCGTGCGTGGAGGCGTTCCTACCCATCCTGCTTACCCATCCTGTTCGTACGTCCGATGAACCGAAGGAGGCCCGGATGAGACTGCTCCTCGTCGAGGACGACAACCATGTCGCCGCCGCTCTCTCAGCGGTTCTGGCACGGCACGGTTTCGACGTCACGCACGCGCGTAGCGGCGAGGAAGCCCTCCAGGCACTCGTTCCGGAAGGTGCCGGCTTCGGTGTCGTCCTGCTCGACCTGGGCCTGCCCGACCAGGACGGCTACGAGGTGTGCGGCAAGATCCGCAAGCGCACCAGCACCCCGGTCATCATGGTCACCGCCCGCTCCGACGTCCGCTCCCGCATCCACGGCCTCAACCTCGGCGCCGACGACTACGTGGTCAAGCCGTACGACACCGGGGAGTTGCTCGCCCGGATCCACGCCGTGAGCCGGCGTACCGCCCACGAGGACGCCGACGCCGGTGGTGAGAGCGCGCTGCGCCTCGGCCCCGTGCTCATCGAACTGCCCACCCGCCAGGTCAGCGTGGACGGTTCGGTCGTCCAACTGACCCGCAAGGAGTTCGATCTGCTCGCCCTGCTCGCGCAGCGCCCCGGGGTCGTCTTCCGCCGGGAGCAGATCATCAGCGAGGTGTGGCGCACCAGTTGGGAGGGGACCGGACGCACCCTGGAGGTGCATGTCGCGTCCCTGCGCGCCAAGCTGCGCATGCCGGCCCTGATCGAGACCGTACGCGGCGTCGGCTACCGGCTCGTCGCCCCGGCCTCGTAACGTGCACGGGTGCGTACCCGACTCCTCCCGCTGCTGATCGTCCTGATGGCGGCCGTGCTGCTCGCCCTCGGCATCCCGCTCGCCATCAGCGTGGCCGCGGCCCAGCAGCAGAAGGTGGTCGTCGACCGGATCGACGACACCGCGCGCTTCGCGGCCCTCGCCCAGTTCGTCACCGACGCCTGCAGCTCCACGGCCACCTCAACGGACGAGCGGCTCGACACCCTCGGCAGCGAACTCACCAGCTACTACGGTGTCTACGGCATCCGCGCCGGGGTGTTCTGCCGCACCGACATCCCCATGGCCATGGCGCCGTCGACCTTCTTCCTGCCCAGCTCGGGCGAGGTGCGCGACGCGTTCGACGAGGCCAAGCTCAGCCGCCGCAGCCACGATCCCAAGCAGGTGTGGCCCTGGCAGCGTCACCGTCTCGTCGTCGCCTCGCCGGTGATCCGGGACGGCGACGTCGTCGCGGTCGTCGTCACCGACTCGCCGACCGGGCCGATGCGTTCGCGGATCCTGCACGGCTGGCTGGTCGTCGGCCTCGGTGAGATCGCCGCGATGCTGCTCGCGGTCGGCGCCGCGCTCCGGCTGACGGGGTGGGTGCTCAGACCCGTACGCGTCCTCGACACCACCGCCCACGCGATCGCGAGCGGACGTCTGAAGTCCCGGGTCGCGGCCGCCGGCGGGCCGCCGGAACTTCGGCGCCTGTCCCAGGCGTTCAACGAGATGGCGGACAACGTCGAGGACGTGCTGGAGCAGCAGCGCGCCTTCGTCGCCGACGCCTCGCACCAGCTGCGCAACCCGCTCTCGGCGCTGCTGCTGCGCATCGAACTGCTCGCGCTCGAACTGCCGGAGGACAACGAGGAGATCGCATCGGTCCGCACCGAGGGCAAGCGCCTCGCCGAGGTCCTCGACGACCTGCTCGACCTGGCCCTGGCCGAGCACACCGAGGCCGACCTGCGGGTCACCGACATCGGCGCGCTGACCGCGGAGCGCGTCGCCGCGTGGACCCCCACCGCCGAGGCCAAGGGGGTACGGCTGGTGGGCGACTGCCCGCCGACCACCGCCTGGGCCGACCCGGTCACCCTCTCCAGCGCCCTGGACGCGGTGATCGACAACGCGGTCAAGTTCACGCCGAAGGAACAGCGCGTGGAGGTGACGGTCGCGGTCGACGGCGACACCTCGACGGTCGTCGTCAGCGACAACGGCCCTGGCCTGACCGACGAGGAGCTCGCCCGCGTCGGCGACCGCTTCTGGCGCAGCGGCCGCCACCAGAACATCAAGGGCTCCGGCCTCGGCCTGTCCATCTCGCGCACCCTGCTCGCGGCGGGCGGCGGCACCATCTCCTACGGCCATCACGAGCCGCACGGACTGACGGTGACGGTGTCGGTGCCGAGGTCGCCGACGGCCTAGCCGACGGGTCCCCGGCCTGCCGACCGGCCTCGTGCTCCGCCGCCCAGCGCTCCGACAACAGCCCTACGGCTTGACCGACAGGTAGTAGCGCCGGGCACCCTCGTGCAGGGGCAGAGGGTCGGTGTAGATCGCCGTGCGCAGGTCGACGAGCTGCGCGGAGTGCACATGCGCGCCGATCTCGTCACGGCTCTTGATCACGGCGCGGGTCACCCACTCGGTGAGCCGGGGGTTCATGTCCTTGCGGGTCATCAGCAGGTTGGCGACCGCGATCGTCGGTACGGCGAGGCCGTTCTGGATGCTGGGGTACGCCGATTCCGGCATGTTGGTGGACCGGTAGTAGCGGGTGGCGCCGCCCTGCGCGTGCAGCTTGGCGACGAGCGCCGCGCTGATCGGCACGAACCGGAAGGTGAAGGTCTCGGCGAGGTTCCGCAGGCCTTCCGTGGGCAGCCCGCCGGACCAGAAGAACGCGTCGAGCTTGCCCTTCTTCAGCCGCTCGGGCCCGTCGGCGATGCCGTAGGAGCTGGGGGTGATGTCCTTCTCCGGGTCGATGCCGGCCGCCGTGAGGACCCGGTCGGCGATCAGCCGCACACCCGAGCGGGTCGGCCCTATGGCCACCCGCTTGCCCCGCAGGTCCGCGACGGACCGGATGTCCGAGTCGCGCGGGACGACCAGCTGCACATAGTCGTCGTAGAGCCGGGCGACCCCGCGCAGCCGGTCGGCGCCCGGCTGGTGGCCGAGTGCGTACGTGTCCACCGCGTCGGCCGCGGCGATGGTGAAGTCGGCCCCGCCGGTCGCCACCCGCTTGACGTTCTCCTGGGAACCGTCGCTGGTCATCAGCTTCACCGTCAGGTTCGGCATGTCCTGGCGGAACGCCTTGCGCAGACGCTGGCCGTAGTCCTGGTACACGCCGGCCTTGGTCCCGGTGCTGAAGGTGATCGTTCCGCTCGGCGGGGCCTCGCCCAGGGGCAGCAGCCACCACAGCAGCAGCCCGAACACGACGAACCCGGCGGCCGCGCCCTGCAGGGCCCGGCGCCTGCTGACCCGGCGGAACACTCTCGGCATGCGGGCGATCCTGCCAGCCGGAACGCGATGCTGGCCAGGGCCGCAGACCCGAGCGGGACGAGGGTGACTGTCAGTGGCGATCGCTAGAGTCGCCGTATGAGTTCATCGCCTGCCGACCTCGTCCGTCAGTTCCACCTCGCCTTCGGCCTCGACGCCCGTGCCACGCCGACCGAGGTCTCGCCCCGGCTGGCCGCCCACCGCGGTGAGCTGCTCGCCGAGGAGGCCGCGGAGGTCGCCGAGGTCTCGGTGCGCGGGCCGCTGGACAGACTGGCGCACGAGCTGGCGGACGTCGTCTACGTGGCGTACGGCACGGCCCTCGTGCACGGCATCGACCTGGACGCGGTCATCGCCGAGATCCACCGCTCCAACATGACCAAGCTGGGCCCCGACGGCAGCATCGTCCGCCGCGCCGACGGCAAGGTCCTCAAGGGGGAGCACTACGAGGCGCCGGACGTGTCGGCGGTGCTGCGACGGCAGGGGTGGATACCGGACGGGGCGTGAGCGGCCACACGGCCCACTCGCCCTGGCCGATCGGCCCGCGGCTACAGGTCCCAGTCCCCGTCCGGCCCCGCCGCGTTCAGGAACATCAACTCCAGCGCGTCCGGAGCCTGTTCGCCCGCCCCGTCCGCGGCGAGCAGCGGCTGCTGGGCCCAGATGCACTTCCCGGTCGGGGTGTAGCGCGCACCCCACCGCCCGGAGAGGGCCGCGATCAGTTGCAGACCGCGGCCGCCCTCGTCGGTCTCGGTGGCGCGGCGGATGCGGGGCATGGTCTGGCTGCCGTCGTAGACCTCACAGACCAGCTCGGCGCCGTACAGCAGGCGAAGTCGCACCGGGCCCCGGGCATGGCGGACGACGTTGCCGACGAGTTCGCTGGCCAGCAGCTCCGTGGTGGGGGCCAGGTCGTCCAGGTCCCAGGCGGTGAGCTGGTCGCGGATGTGGCGGCGGGCCAGGCCGGCCGCCTTCGGGGCGTCGGGCAGTGGCCAGGAGGCCATCCGGTCCGCGGGCAGGGCGTGCAGCCGGGCGACGAGGAAGGCGGCGTCGTCGGCCTGCTGCTCGGTGGGCAGCAGACCGGCCGTCAGCGTGTCGCACAGCCGCTCCAGGTCCGCGGCGGTCCCGTCCCGGTGGGCGGCGCCCAGCAGTCGCGCCAGCTCCGCCATGCCCTCGTCGATCTCCCGCTTCGCCGACTCGACCAGCCCGTCGGTGTAGAGCACGAGCAGGCTGCCCTCCGGCACCTCCAGCTCGACCGTCTCGAAGGGCGGCTCGGCCGCGCCCAGCGGTGGATCGGCGTCCGGCTCCGGGAAGTGCACAGTGCCGTCGGGGCGCACCACGGCGGGCGGCGGGTGCCCGGCGCGGGCGAGGGAGCAGCGCCCGGTGGTCGAGTCGTAGAGCGCGTACAGACAGGTGGCGTACGACGCCTCGCTCATCCCGGCGACGATGTCGTTGAGGTGGCCCAGGATCTCGCCGGGCGGCAGTTCCAGGTCGGCCAGCGTGTGCACGGCGGTGCGCAGCCGGCCCATGGTGGCCGCCTCCGGCAGGCCGTGCCCCATGACGTCACCGACGACGAGCGCGACCTGGCCGCCGGAGAGCGGGATGATGTCGTACCAGTCGCCGCCCACGTCCGCGCCCTGCCCGGCCGGAAGATAGCGGGCGGCGGCCGTGCACTCGGGCAGGTCCGGCAGCGCCTGGGGGAGCAGACTGCGCTGGAGTTCGCGGGACCGCGTGTGCTCGGCGTCGTAGAGCCGGGCCCGCTCCAGGGACTGGGCGACGAGCGCGCTGATCGTGGTCAGCAGGGCGCGCTCCTCGTCGGTGAGCCGGCGCGGCCGGTCGAAGGAGACGATGCACACGCCGAAGGTGTGCCCGGACGCCGCCAGCGGCAGGAACGCCCAGGACTGCTTGCCGGAGCGCTCGGGCAGGTCGGCCAGCGCGGGGTAGTGCGCGACGAACTCCTGCGGCGAGGACAGGAACATCGGTGTGTTGGTCTCGGCCGGGTCCCAGACCGGGCCCTTGAGCGCTCTGGGGAGGCCGTCGACGAAGTCGAGGAAGTCGTCGGAATAGCCCGCGGCACCCACGTGGTGCATCCGGTCGCCCTCGATGACCTGGACCATGAGCCCCGTGGCGGCGAACGGCGGCAGCACCCTTCGGGCGACCGCGTCCACCACGTCCTGCGAGGTCGACGCCTTGGCGAGCTCCGTGGTCAACTCGGCGATCCGGATGGCCCGTTCGGCCGCGGCCCGCTCCGACGCCTGGCGCTCCTCGGCCAGCCGGCGCTTCTCCGTGACGTCCTGGAAGTAGAGGGTGCGTCCGTCGGGGCCCGGCACCAGCCGCAGATGGAACCGCTGCCCGGAGTCCGGCAGATGCACGTCGAAGCCGGCGGGCTTCTCCTCGGCCGCGGCCCGCAGACAGCGGGCCTTCAGCCCCGGTATTCGACGAGCGGAGGGCAGTGCCCACAGCAGGCGGCCGAACAACTGCTCCTCGGAGAAGCCCAGAAGCCGTTCCGCCTCCAGGTTGGCGAAGGTGATCCGCCACTCGTCGTCCACCGCGAGGAAGCCGTCGCTCATATGCCTCAGGGCCCGGCTGAGCGCGTCCCGCGCCCGGCGCGACTCGTTGCTCTCCCAGCCCACGCCGATCATCCGCAGGGGCTCGCCCCGCTCGTCGTAGGTCGCCCGGCCGCGGGCCTGTGTCCAGCCGAAGGTGCCGTCCAGGCGTCGTACCCGGTACTCGGCCTCGTAGACGGTGCCGTCGAGGATCGCCTGCTGGGCCGCCGCCAGGGTCGGCGCCAGGTCGTCGGGGTGGACGATCCGCATCCAGTCCTCGATCCGGCGGGTGTAGTCGGCCGGGCGGGTGCCGTACAGCTCCAGCGCCGCCTCGTCCCAGATCAGCTCGCCGGTGCGGATGTCCCAGTCCCAGGAGCCGACCTGGACCTCCTTGAGGGCCTGGCGCAGCCGCTCGCCGTTGAACTCCGACCGGTCGGGTCCGGACGGCGGCGGGGCCTGGGCGATACGGTCCTCGGTCCAGGCGACGACGGCCCGGAGGAACTCCCACTGCTCCTGGGTGGGTTCGCCCGGCTCGCCGGTCAGGACGGTCAGCGCGCCGATGCTGCGCTTCCGGGCGAACACCGGGAGGGCGGCGAGGCCGGTGCCGGGCCAACTCGCCGACGGCTCGGGCGCGACGGCGTCCAGCGGCGTCCACAGGCCGCTGCCCTCGTGGAGGGCGCGTGCCGGGGGCAGCGGTCCCTCCTGGTCGACGATCTCCCAGGAGCGGGTCAGGGCGGGCGGCAGACCGACCGACGACACCAGCCGCAGGGCGGACATCGGGCCGCGCAGATGGATGGTCCCGCCCAGCGCGCCGAGTTCACCGACCGCGTGTCCCAGTGCCAGCCGGAAGACCTCGCTCTCTGTGACTCCGGGGGCCACTGTGCCGAGGAGAGCGAGCCGTGCGTTCATGCTGGGAACTTATCGTTCCTGTTTTCGTTCGAAACCTGTTTCACGGATTCCGGCCATCCGTCTCCTGTTCCGCTCGTGTCCTGCTCCTGTGTCAACGGCCCGTCACACAGGGAGAGTTGACCGGGCTTCCGGTGTACGCGTCGGCCGCGCGGGCAACTCTCCGATCATGGACATCGGTGTCTTCATCCCCATAGGCAACAACGGCTGGCTCATATCGAAGAGTTCCCCCCAGTACCTGCCCAGCTTCGAGCTGAACAAGGCCGTGGTGCGGAAGGCCGAGGAGCACGGGCTCGACTTCGCCCTGTCGATGATCAAGCTCAAGGGGTTCGGCGGCGAGACGGAGTTCTGGGACCACTGTCTGGAATCGTTCACGCTGATGGCCGGCCTGGCCGCGGTGACCGAGCGGATCAAGCTGTACGCCTCCACCCCGATCCTCGCCCTGCCGCCGGCGATCGTCGCGCGCATGGCGGTCACCGTGGACTCCATCGCCCCCGGCCGCTTCGGCGTCAACATCGTCACCGGCTGGGCGCCCGGTGAGTACGCCCAGATGGGCCTGTGGCCCGGCGACGAGCACTTCGGCAACCGGTACGCGCGTGCCGTCGAGTACGTCACCGTGATGCGTGAGTTGTGGCGCGAGGGCGTCAGTGACTTCAAGGGCGCGTTCTACGAGATGGACGACTGCGTGCTGTCCCCGCGCCCGGCGAACGGCCACATCGACATCGTCGCCGCAGGTCAGAGCAGCACCGGAATTCGGTTCGCCGCCGAGCACGCCGACTACAACTTCATCCTGGGCAGCGGGGTGAACACCCCGCTCGCCTTCGCGGACACCACCGCGAGCCTCGTCGAGGCGGCCGAGGAGAGCGGCCGTGACGTCGGGGCGCTGTCGCTCTTCATGGTCATCGCGGACGAGACCGACGAGGCCGCCCGGGCGAAGTGGCAGGACTACCACGAGGGCGCCGACCATGCCGCTCTCGCCTACATGGCGGGGGAGTCGGCCACCGACACGAGCGCCGACGACTCCTCCACCGCCCGCACCATCGTGCTGCCCGAGGGCGCCGTGAACTTCAACATGGGCACGCTCGTCGGCTCGTACGAGACCGTCGCCGGGATGCTCGACGAGATCGCCGCGGTGCCCGGCACCAAGGGGATCATGCTGGTCTTCGACGACTTCCTGGAGGGCATCGAGAACTTCGGCACCCGTATCCAGCCGCTGATGGAGACACGCAGGACGGTCACCGCCTGAACAACGCGACCCATGCGTCCGTATCCCCTATAGAGGGCCTCTCGTTACAGACGGGGACAAGCCCGACGCCTCGCGGGCGGCCCTGAAGGGGATGAGCCATATGGTGATCGCGAAGCAAACCGCACTCCGATCGACGGCGCTGGCGTTCTCCGCCGCCCTTCTCGTTGCTGCCTGCTCCTCGGGCGGCGGTGGCGGGAAGGCCTCGGAGAGCACCGGCGCGGCCAAAGCGGGATCGGGTACGAAGGTCACGGTGACGGAGACCGAGTACGCGCTGAAGCTCTCCCGGTCCTCCTTCACTCCGGGCACGTACACCTTCACGGCCGACAACAAGGGCACGACCACACACGCCCTGGAGCTGGACGGTCCCGGTGTGTCGGACGTGCGGACCAAGAACATCCAGGGCGGCCAGGACACGTCCGTGACGGTGACCCTGAAGAAGGGCACGTACAAGATCTACTGCCCGGTGGACTCGCATGCACAGCTCGGCATGAAGACGACCATCAAGGTCGGCTGACGCGCACCTGCGGTGCTATGGGAACAGGGCGTCCGGATCGGGCATCCTGCCGCCGTGGAGACCGTCCTGCTCGCTCAGTGAGGCCAGCTTCCGCAGGGAGGCCATGTCCCCCCGCGGCGGTCGGCCGGGCGGGGCGAGGTTCTTCGGGACGTCACCACCGATCTTGGTGTACGAGGTGAGGGCCTGGCGTGCCTCGTCGGGGTGGGCGGAAGCGTAGCCCAGGGACTTGTCCATCGCCGCGGTGAACCGCTTGACCAGGCCGGGGGTTCTGCTGGGCGAGCCTTGTCGAGGTGAAGTACGTCGCCACGGCCGGCTTCGGGTCCGCCTCCTCGAACGACGAGGCCACGACAGGTGCGCCCGGTGCCTCGGCGATGGTCTGCGCGGGCTCGGCCATCCAGACGGCGTCGACCCGGCCGCCGACCAGGGCCGCGGGCATCTGGTCGAACGGGATCTGCAGGTGTTCACGGCGACCGAGTGCCCGGCGAGGTCCCTGGCCGGGTGAAGCCGACCACGTCGGACCTGCACGAGTTGAAGACCACCCGACCGCGTTGCCGGATACGTCCGCCGACGGCCCCGATGCCGATGATCCGGCTCGATCCCTGGCGGAGCAGGTGTTCCAAGGCGGCGTGGGCGCCGTACAACAGCATGGTCGGGCTGCCGAGCAAGGTCTTGTCGGTCTCCTCCTTCGTGTGCCTCCTCGTCCCGGAGACGGAGCCCTGACGGCTGCCATGACCGGTCGGTCCACGACACGATGACGGTCCAAGAAGAAAGGGGTGCCATGGCGACGGACACGCTGCGGGACGTTCTGGCCGACTGGAGCGACTACGACTCGGCGGGTTTCGATCTCGGGAAGATCCTGGGGGTGTTCCCGGAGGGCACGTCCTTCGGCTCGGTCAAGAGGATGTTCTGGGGGGACGGTTACCCGCTCGGTGACATGCTCGTCGACGTCCTGGACCGGATGGCCGAGGCGGGCGTGCTGCTGAAGAACGAGGACCGGCAGTACCGGTGGAACCCCTACGAGCCGGACCGGTCACGCACCCGGGACGACGTCGACGAGCGTGAGCGCTCGTCATGAAGGAGGAGGCCGGCATGCGCACCCGTCGACTTGGCCGCACCGCCGTCGAGGTCACCGAACTGGGCTTCGGCGGCGGCCCGTTGGGCGGCCTGTTCGCCCCGCTCGACGACGACACCGCCGCACAGGCCCTGGCGGCGGCCTGGGACAGCGGGATCCGCTACTTCGACACCTCGCCGCACTACGGCATCGGGCACTCCGAGCGCCGCATCGGCGAGCTGCTGCGGGGCAAACCGCGGACGGAGTCCGTCCTCTCGACGAAGGTCGGCCGGCTGCTCGTGCCGCAGGACCCGGCCGACCGCATGGACGAGGCGTTCGCCGTACCGGCCACCCACCGCCGGGTGTGGGACTTCTCCCGCGAGGGCGTTCTGCGCAGCGTCGAGGACTCGCTGGCCCGGATGGGCCTCGACCGGATCGAAGTGCTGTACCTGCACGACGCCGAGAAGCACTTCGAGGCTGCCCTGCGCGGGGGTTTTCCGGCCCTGGCCGAGCTGCGCTCGCAGGGAGTGGTCGGTGCCATCGGCGCGGGCATGTACCACCCCGGCAAGCTGGCCCGACTGGTGCGGGAGACGGACCCGGACGTGGTGATGCTCTCGGGGCGCTACACGCTGCTGGACCACAGCGCCCTGGACGAGTTGCTGCCCGCCTGCGCCGAGCGCGGGGTCTCGGTCCTGGCCGCCTCGGTCTTCAACTCCGGCCTGCTGGCCACCGACCGGCCCACCGAGGGAGCCCGCTTCGACTACGCCCCTGCCGCGCCGGAGCTGCTGGACCGGGTGAACCGGATCGCGGACGTCTGCGAGGCGCACGGCGTGACCGTCCCCCAGGCCGCCATGGCGTTCCCGCTGCTCCACCCCGCCGTCACCGGGATCGTGGTCGGCATGCGCTCCGTCGACGAGGTTCGGCGCAACGTCGCCGCGTTCGAGGCCCGGATTCCGGCACAGCTGTGGTCCGACCTGCGCGGCGAGGGCCTGCTGGACGAACGCGCCCCGATGCCCACCGCTTGATGTGGAGCGGTTCGCACCGCCTGCGTGAGCCGCTCCCGCCGTCATCGCGTGCGGGACAGGGCGGCTGTTGCTGTGCTGGCTGATGCAGATGTTGTTCTTCGAGTCGATCTTGGCTTGAGGTCCGCGGCCCTTGCCAGCGCGCTGCCCTGGTCCGTGACGCCGGCGGTCTCGGTGCCGTCGGGGTTGATGTAGACGGTCGAGGTCTCGGTCCGCTCTGAGACGAGCTCGACCCGCTCGCCGGTCAACTTCGCCCTGCACCGGGCGAGTTGGTCCTCGCCCAGACCCAGCTGGGAGAGAGCCGCGGTGTCGCCGTCTCCCCATGGGAACCGCTCAACACGACTCGGGTGCAAGGGAGACAACAGCCCCAGCTGTGCGAGCCGAAAGGGACGCGGTGTGTGATGAGGTGCGCGGGATGCCTCTGAGGTGTGGGTGCCGCTGGTGGAAAGCGTGATGATCTTGCATGTCCCGGCATGTGGACCGGTCCGGTCACATCCGGTGCAACCGCGGACAGCCGAAGCGCTGAGCACGGGTCTCCCAGGACCACCTACTCTTGAAACCATGACCAGCAGCAGCGACCGGAGCCCGGCAGTGGACGTTCAGTCACCCAAGACCTACGAAGTGCGCACTTACGGGTGCCAGATGAACGTCCACGACTCCGAGCGATTGTCCGGACTGCTGGAGGACGCGGGCTACGTCCGCGCCCCCGAGGGCTCCGACGGCGACGCGGACGTCGTCGTCTTCAACACCTGCGCGGTCCGGGAGAACGCCGACAACCGCCTGTACGGCAACCTCGGCCGCCTCGCCCCCAGGAAGGCCTCGCGGCCCGGGATGCAGATCGCGGTCGGCGGCTGCCTCGCGCAGAAGGACCGGGACACCATCGTGAAGAAGGCGCCCTGGGTGGACGTCGTCTTCGGCACGCACAACATCGGCAAGCTCCCGGTGCTGCTGGAACGCGCGCGCGTCCAGGAAGAGGCGCAGGTCGAGATCGCCGAGTCGCTGGAGGCGTTCCCGTCCACCCTGCCGACCCGGCGCGAGAGCGCCTACGCGGCCTGGGTGTCGATCTCCGTCGGCTGCAACAACACGTGCACCTTCTGCATCGTCCCGGCCCTGCGCGGCAAGGAGAAGGACCGCCGCACCGGCGACATCCTGGCCGAGATCGAGGCCCTGGTCGGCGAGGGAGTCTCCGAGATCACCCTGCTCGGCCAGAACGTCAACGCGTACGGTTCCGACATCGGCGACCGCGAGGCCTTCAGCAAGCTGCTGCGCGCCTGCGGCACGATCGACGGCCTGGAGCGGGTCCGCTTCACCTCCCCGCACCCGCGCGACTTCACGGACGACGTGATCGCGGCGATGGCCGAGACCCCGAACGTGATGCCGCAGCTGCACATGCCCCTGCAGTCCGGCTCGGACACGGTGCTGAAGGCGATGCGCCGCTCCTACCGGCAGGAGCGTTACCTCGGGATCATCGAGAAGGTGCGTGCCGCCATGCCGGACGCGGCGATCTCGACCGACATCATCGTGGGCTTCCCGGGCGAGACCGAGGAGGACTTCGAACAGACCATGCACGTGGTCCGCGAGGCCCGCTTCACGAACGCCTTCACCTTCCAGTACTCCAAGCGCCCCGGAACCCCCGCGGCGACCATGGAGGGGCAGATCCCCAAGGAGGTCGTGCAGTCGCGCTACGAGCGTCTCGTCGCCCTCCAGGAGGAGATCTCCTGGGACGAGAACAAGAAGCAGGTCGGCCGCACCCTGGAGCTGATGGTCGCCGAGGGCGAGGGCCGCAAGGACGGCGCCACCCACCGCCTCTCCGGCCGCGCCCCCGACAACCGCCTGGTCCACTTCACCAAGCCCGACCAGGATGTTCGCCCCGGCGACGTCGTCACCGTCGAGATCACCTACGCCGCCCCGCACCACCTCCTCGCCGAGGGCACCGTCCTCGATGTGCGCCGCACGCGCGCGGGTGACGCCTGGGAGAAGCGGAACGAGGCGGAGACGGCGAAGCCGGCGGGTGTCATGCTGGGGCTCCCGAAGATCGGGGTGCCGGAGCCGCTGCCGGTGGCGGCGGGGAGCGGCTGCGGCTGCGACTGACCGGTGCGGGCCAGGGGAGGGCGCCGTGACGGTGTGGGGACTGATCGTGGAGACGACCACGGGCGGCGGCAGCGCCAGACACTGGGCCGCCGATGTCCTGGGCGAGGTGCGGGGCACGCGTGAGGAGGCGCTGCGTGAGCTGGAGGCCCACGCGCAGCGGTACCGGCCGCAGCATCCGTTCAGTCCCCAGCGCAGCCGTGTCTTCCGCGACGGGGACGGTTTCCTGATGGTCGTCGAGGGGCGGACAGAGACGTTCCACACCCGTTTCTCCGTCGGCGAGCTGATCCACGACAGTGACGCCGGGTCGGGCCCCGACGGGACCCCGTAGACCACCGACGCTCCGGACTGACGTCCGGCGGTCGTACGGCGTTACCCTGCCGATCATGCTTGTCGCCGCCGCAGTCTGCCCCTGCCCACCCCTCCTCGTGCCGGACGTCGCCGCGGGGGCCGCTCCCGAGCTGGACGCCGCGCGTGCCGCCTGCACGGACGCGCTCGGCGTCCTCGCCGCCGCCCGTCCGGACCTGCTGGTGGTCCTCGGCCCGGCGGAGCAGAGCGGGCGCGGGACGCACCCTGAGGGGACGCCGGGTTCCTTCCGCGGCTTCGGTGTGGACGTCGACGTACGCCTGGGCGGAGGGCAGGGCATGGAGGAGGGGCGAGAGCTCCCGCCCTCCCTTGCCGTCGCCGCGTGGCTGCTGGAGCGGACCGGGTGGTCCGATGCCCCGATCGAGGGACTCGGCGTGGGGGAACCTCTCGCGGCCGAGCGGTGTATCCAAGTCGGAAGGGACATCGCCGCCCGGGCCGAGCGGGTGGCACTGCTGGTGATGGGCGACGCCAGCGCCTGCCGCACGCTCAAGGCACCCGGCTACCTCGACGAGCGCGCGGCACCCTTCGACGCGGAGGTCGCCCGGGCGCTCGGCGCGGCGGACGTCGCGGCCCTCAAGGCGATCGACGCCGAGCTGGCGTACGAGCTGAAGGCAACGGGCCGCGCCCCCTGGCAGGTCCTGGCGGGCGCGGCCGAGGACACGGACCTCGCCGGCGCGCTGCTGTACGAGGACGCGCCGTACGGGGTGGGGTATCTGGTCGCGACCTGGTCGTAGGAGCGCGGCGCGACCTGTCCCGGCCAGGGGAAAACGGCGGACGGCCGGGAGCCTCCAGGGCTCCGCGGCCGTCCGCCGGTGTGCCATGCCGTTCAGGGAGTCGGCCGTGTCGGGGTGTCCGGCGGTACCGTCCCGCCGTCCGTGCCCGCGTCGCCCTTGTGCGCGAGTCGGTCCATGGCCCCCTTGGCCCTGCCCGTCCCGGTCTGGATCCTGTCGCTGTACTTGCCCTTGGTCTTCTCGTCCATGACCTTCGCGGCCTTGTCGAGACCGTGCGAGATCCTGTCCCCGTGCTGCTGCGCGAGGCCGGAGACCTTGCCCTTGGCCGGGGAGAGCTTGGCCTTCAAATCGTCCAGGAGACCCATGGTCCACCTTCCTGTAGCCCGGGTCCGGTTCACTCCCGGGGGTACCCGCGCACGGCGCGGTTACGTGCGGGCGCCCTCGCCGGCCTCGCTGTCGGCCGCCTCCCCGGCGGACTGCTGCTTGGGGATCTCGACGCCCTCGCCCGAGTCGGCCTCGGCGGTCTCCGCCGCCGTCTCCTCGGCCTCGCTCCGCTTCTCGACCCGCTCCTCGACCCGCTCCTCGGCCGGCCCCTTCGCCTCTGCCGCTTCCTCCGCCGCGGGTTCGACCGTCGGTGCAGTGGCCTGAGCCTCGGCGGTTGACGCCTCCTCCGTAGCCTTCGACCTCCGGAGAAGTCGTGCGAAAACACCCATATCCACTCCATACGCTACTCGTGCGGGGGAAATCCCGCGTCGTCCGGTGCGTCCGTTTGCGTCGCCCGGGTCGCCGCCTCCCGAAAACCGGCGACGGAACCTCGCAACGGGCAACGACCCCCGGTCACGCGCCGTCACGTAACTCGTTCGAGGACACTGCTCGGGGTTTGCGAGACTGGTGCGGTGAGCAGCGCACCCCCCGCCCCCCGAGTCATCGCCGTCGTCGGACCGACCGCGGCAGGAAAGTCCGATCTGGGCGTCTTTCTCGCCCAGCGACTGGGCGGTGAGGTGGTCAACGCCGATTCCATGCAGCTCTATCGAGGGATGGACATCGGCACCGCCAAGCTGACGCCCGAGGAACGCGGCGGCGTCCCGCACCACCTCCTGGACATCTGGGACGTCACGGTCACGGCCTCGGTCGCCGAGTACCAGAGACTCGCCCGGGAGCGGATCGACGCGCTGCTCGCCGAGGGCCGCTGGCCGATCCTCGTAGGCGGCTCCGGCCTGTATGTCCGTGGGGCCGTCGACAACCTGGAGTTCCCCGGCACGGATCCCGAGGTCAGGGCCCGTCTGGAGGAGGAGCTCACGCTGCGCGGCTCCGGTGCGTTGCACGCGCGTCTGGCCGCCGCCGACCCCGAGGCGGCCCAGGCGATCCTGCCGAGCAACGGCCGCCGTATCGTCCGGGCCCTCGAAGTGATCGAGATCACCGGCAAGCCCTTCACCGCCAACCTCCCCGGCCATGACTCGGTCTACGACACCGTCCAGATCGGCGTCGACGTGGCCCGCCCCGAACTCGACGAGCGCATCGCCCGCCGCGTCGACCGGATGTGGGACGCGGGGCTGGTCGACGAGGTGCGCGCGCTGGAGGCGCGGGGCCTGCGCGAGGGGCGTACGGCCTCCCGTGCGCTGGGCTACCAGCAGGTGATCGCGGCGCTCACGGGGGAGTGCACGCTGGAGGAGGCGCGGACCGAGACCGTCCGCGCCACCAAGCGCTTCGCGCGCCGCCAGGATTCATGGTTCAGGCGCGATCCCAGGGTGCACTGGTTGAGTGGGGCTGCGGCGCATCTCACAGAACTTCCGCAGCTCGCACTGGCGTTGGTCGAACGACCGGTCACAGCCTGATCACGTCATGGCATCGGGACGCTCCGGCAGCCTTCCGGGCCTCCGGCGCCGTGCCATCATCGTGCTTCGATCGACCAAGTGGAGTCCTAGTTGGGAGGGCGCGTGGCGATGGAGGCCGGCCCTCGCGACACCGCACAAGGCACCGAGCCCCTCACCGCCGACAGCGGTGAAACGGAGCAGGACGGCGACCGTCTGAGCCCCGACGGGCCGGACGAGGGCGGTGTGGTCGCCGACGGTCCCGAGCCCGAGGAGATGTTCCCGGGCGGCCCCGAGGTCGAGGTCGAGCTGCGCCCGCAGCGCCGGCTGCGCATCTGGCAGCTCGCGCCCATCGTCGCTCTGGCCGCGGTCGGCTCCCTGATGTTCGCCTTCCCGCTCGCCTTCGACTTCGGCGACAGCGGCGCGGTGATCGCCATGCTGGGCCTCCTGATCTGCTTCTGCGCGGCAGGCTGGGGCATGATGGCTGCGCGCCGGGTGGGTTACACATGGCCTGGGCTGCCCCAGCGGGGTTCCGGGCGGCGGCCTGACTGGCGGGTCGTCCTGGCGTACGTGGTTGTAGTGGTCGCGGTGGTCGTACTGGCGGTATGGCGCGTGGCGAGGCTTCGCTGAGGTTGTCGTTCTCTCGGGGCGCGAGGTCGTATCGGATGCGCGGCCGCCGCCGCGTGGGCGCGACCAGCCACGGCAGCGCAGCGGACCAGCCACGACCGTCACCTACCATCGAAGAATGACCCGCATCGCCTTCCTCAAGGGCCACGGCACGGAGAACGACTTCGTGATCATCCCGGACCCCGAGAACACCCTCGATCTCCCCCCGGCCACCGTCGCCGCCCTCTGCGACCGCCGCGCGGGCCTCGGCGGTGACGGCCTGCTGCACGTGGTCCGATCCGCCGCCCACCCCGAGGCCCGGCACATGGCGTCCGAGGCGGAGTGGTTCATGGACTACCGCAACGGCGACGGCTCGATCGCCGAGATGTGCGGCAACGGCGTCCGCGTCTTCGCGCGCTACCTCCAGCGCGCCGGCCACGCCACCGAGGGCGACCTCGCGGTGGCCACCCGCGGCGGCGTCAAGACCGTGCACATCGCCAAGGAGGGCGACATCACGGTCGGCATGGGCAGGGCCCGCCTCCCCGAAGGGACCGTCACCATCAGCGTGGGCGACCGGAGTTGGCCCGCGAAGAACGTGAACATGGGCAACCCGCACGCGGTCGCCTTCGTGGACGACCTCGCGCACGCCGGCACCCTGTACGACCCGCCGTCCTTCAGCCCGGCCTCCGTCTACCCGGACGGCGTGAACGTCGAGTTCGTGGTCGACCGCGGCCCCTCCCACGTCGCCCTGCGCGTGCACGAGCGCGGCTCCGGCGAGACCCGCTCGTGCGGCACGGGCGCGTGCGCGGTCGCCGTGGCCACCGCCCGCCGGGACGATGCCGACCCGGCCGTCACCGGGACTCCGGCGACGTACACCGTCGACGTGCCCGGCGGAACGCTCGTGATCACCGAGCGGCCCGACGGCGAGATCGAGATGACCGGCCCGGCCGTGATCGTCGCCGAAGGCGAGATCGACGCCGAGTGGCTGGAAACGTTCGCCCGCTGACCGAGGCGGCGGCTTGGGATCGCAGGTGCCTGTGCCGGGTGGTGCAGGCGTCAACTGATGAGGTGGCAAGCAGGGGTTCGAAACCACGGCCGCCCGTCATTAACCTGGCGCGAAATCGTAAACCTCAAAACCATCGCTCGAATGGGTGATCCGTTTCACGCTCGGCGAGAGGCGGTCGGACGCACGTGATGGGCTCGGTAGCATCAAGCACCGGCCCGGACGGGGGACCGTTGCCACCCCCTGAGCCGTGTCCGCCCTGGGGCACCCCGTCCGCCGGTCCACGCAGCCGGAGGTGCCCATGAGTGCGGAGGCCACGAATCCCGCCACGCCAGGTTCCGTAGCGGGCCCTGCCGCCCGCTGGAGGGCGCGGATCGACCTGCGCCGCCTCGGCCGTGCGGCCCTGCTCGGCCCCACCGCCCGTGACCGGCTGCCCGACGCCATCGGCCATGTCGTGGACGCCCACCGCGCCCACTATCCGAGCGCCGACCTCGACCCCCTGCGCCGCGCCTACGTCCTGGCCGAGTCCTCGCACCGTGGCCAGATGCGCAAGAGCGGTGAGCCGTACATCACACACCCTCTCGCGGTGACCCTCATCCTCGCCGAACTGGGCGCCGAGACAACGACCCTGACGGCCTCTCTGCTCCACGACACCGTCGAGGACACCGACGTGACGCTGGATCAGGTCGGCGAGCAGTTCGGCGAGGAGGTGCGCTATCTCGTCGACGGCGTGACGAAGTTGGAGAAGGTCGACTACGGCGCCGCCGCCGAGCCCGAGACCTTCCGCAAGATGCTCGTCGCCACCGGCAGCGACGTCCGCGTGATGTCGATCAAACTCGCCGACCGGCTGCACAACATGCGCACCCTGGGCGTCATGCGCCCCGAGAAACAGGCGCGCATCGCCAAGGTCACCCGGGACGTCCTCATCCCGCTCGCCGAACGGCTCGGCGTCCAGGCGCTCAAGACCGAGCTGGAGGACCTCGTCTTCGCGATCCTGCATCCCGAAGAGTACGAGCACACACGGGAGTTGATCGTCGACAACGCCTCCCGCGCCGAGGACCCGCTCGCCGATATCGCCGACGAGGTCCGCGGCCATCTGCGCGAGGCCGACATCCAGGCCGAAGTTCTCATCCGGCCACGGCACTTCGTCTCCGTCCACCGCGTCGCCCGCAAGCGCGGCGAACTGCGCGGCGCCGACTTCGGGCGGCTGCTGGTGCTGGTCAACGAGGACGCGGACTGTTACGGCGTCCTCGGTGAACTGCACACCTGTATGACGCCGGTCGTCTCGGAGTTCAAGGACTTCATCGCCGTACCGAAGTTCAACCTGTACCAGTCGCTGCACACCGCGGTCGCCCGGGGCGACGGCCAGGTCGCCGAAGTCCTCATCCGCACGCACCAGATGCACAAGGTCGCCGAGGCCGGCGTCGTCGCGCTCGGCAACCCGTACGCGCCCGCCCCCGCCGCGCCGGCCGACGGCGAGCGCGTCGACCCCACCAAGCCCGGGTGGCTCTCCCGCCTCCTCGACTGGCAGGAGGCCGCGCCCGACCCGGACACCTTCTGGTCGACCCTGCGCGAGGACCTCGCCCAGGACCGCGAGATCACCGTCTTCCGCCCCGACGGCGGCACGCTCGGCCTGCCCGAGGGCGCCACCTGCGTGGACGCCGCGTACGCGCAGTACGGCGAGGACGCCCACGCATGCATCGGCGCCCGCGTCAACGGCCGCCTGGCGACCCTGAGCACGGTCCTGAGGGACGGCGACACCGTCCAGCTCCTCATGGGCCAGGACCCGGCCTCCGAGCCCTCCCGGGAGTGGCTGGAGCACGCCCACACACCCGCGGCCCGCATCGCCATCCAGCGGTGGCTGGCGACCCATCCGACGGAGGGCGGCGCACAGGAGACCGAGGAACCCTCGTCCGCTCCCCGGCCGACCCCCGAAGGGGCGCTGACCCGCCCCAACCCCGAAGTCATCGTCGACCAGCCCGCCGCGACCGTCCGACTCGCCGGCTGCTGCACCCCCGTACCCCCCGACGCGGTCACCGGGTTCGCCGTCCGCGGCGGCGTCGTCACCGTGCACCGCGTGGAGTGCTCCGCCGTGGCGCGTATGAAGAACGGGGGGCGCGCGGAGGTCGGCGTGCGCTGGGGGGACACCACCGGATGCCGGGTCACGCTGCTCGCCGAATCGTTCGGGCGCCCTCATCTCCTCGCCGACCTCACCGAGGCCATGGCCCTCGAGGGCGCCGAGATCGTCTCGGCGACCATCGAGCCCCCGGACCGGCAGCGGGTACGGCACTCGTACACCGTCGAACTCCCCGACGCGGCACTCCTGCCCGGCCTCATGCGGGCGATGCGCAACGTCCCGGGCGTATACGACGTGAGCCGCGCGCAACCGCAGACACCGGGCGCGTGAGCCACCTGCGGGCGCGGGCGTCGGTCCGGCGGTGAGCCACCCGGTGGGCGTCCAACGTGGCCGGCGTGGGCGTGGGCGTGGGCGTGGGCAATCCCGTGGGCGTCCGGCGCGCGCGTGAGCCACGCCGTGGGGGTCGGTCAGACCATGAGCCACCCCATGAGCGACCGGCCCGGCCGTGAGCCGGCCGTCGGCGTCGACCCGGCCGTGAGCCACCCCTTCGGGTGGGCCGGTCGCGCGTCGTCGTCGCCACGCGCGCGTGCGCTGGTAGCGGTGGGGCATGCCGCTCACCCCCCGCGCCGGAACCCGCCGTCTGAAGGCGACCGCGCTCCTCGCATCCGCCGTCTCCGTCTGCCTCCTCGCCGCGAGCGCCCCGCCGGCCCCCCTGGGCGTCGGTGACCGCCTCTTCCCGTACCTCGGCAACCCCGGATACGACGTGGCGTCGTACGACCTCTCCTTCACCTATCCCGGGACCAACAGCAAGCCGCTCCAGGCGGTCACCAGGATCGACGCCTGGACGACGAAGGAACTCGACCGGATCAACCTCGACTTCGCGCACGGCACGGTCGAGTCGGTCGAGGTCGACGGCGAGCCCGCCACCTTCGCCCGTGCCGGTGAGGACCTCGTCGTCACGCCCCAGGACCCGCTCCAGGAGGGCAGCTGGACCCGGATCACCGTGCGGCACACCAGCGACCCGGCGGCGCCGGACGACGAGGACGGTGGCTGGGTGCGCACCGCGGACGGCCTCGCCATGGCCAACCAGGCGGACGCCGCCCACCTGGTGTTCCCGTGCAACGACCACCCCTCCGACAAGGCGATGTTCACCATCAGGGTCACCGCACCCAACGGCTACACCGTCGTCGCGGGCGGCCTGCCGACCGGCGTCGACCGCGTCGGAACCTCGACGACCTGGACGTACCGCACCCTGCACCCCATGGCCACCGAACTCGCCCAGGTCTCCATCGGCCGCTCCAGCGTGCTGCACCGCGAGGGCCCGCACGGCCTGCCCGTACGGGACGTGGTGCCCACCGAGGACGTCAAGAAGCTCGAACCCTGGCTGGCCAGGACGCCCGAGCAGATCGCCTGGATGGAGAGCAAGGTCGGCCCGTACCCGTTCGAGACGTACGGCCTGCTCATGGCCGAGGCGACCACCGGCTTCGAACTGGAGACACAGACGCTGTCCCTCTTCGAGAAGGACCTCTTCACCGAGCCCGGCTACCCCGCGTGGTACGTCGAGTCGATCATGGTGCACGAGCTCTCCCACCAGTGGTTCGGCGACAGCGTCAGCCCGCGCGCGTGGTCCGACGTGTGGCTCAACGAGGGGCACGCCACCTGGTACGAGGCCCTGTACGCGGAGGAGAAGGCACACCGGCCCATGGAGGCGCGCATGAAGGCCGCGTACGGCGCCTCCGACCGCTGGCGCGCCGCCGGCGGACCGCCCGCCGCCCCCAAGGGGCCCGCACCCGGCCAGAAGATCAGCATCTTCCGCCCGAACGTCTACGACGGCGCCGCCCTCGCCCTCTACGCGCTGCGCCAGGAGATCGGCCGCGAGCACTTCGAGCGCCTGGAGCGGGCCTGGGTGACCAGGCACCGGGACGGCACGGCCACCACCGCCGACTTCGAACGCCTGGCCTCCGAGATCTCCGGACGCGACCTGAGCGGCTTCTTCAAGGCCTGGCTCTACGGCGAGAAGACCCCGCCGATGCCCGGCCACCCGGACTGGAAGCCGGCCCCGCCGACCGAGGCGGCGGCGGGCACCGCGGGCAAATAAGACGGTGACGAGACATCCCGTGCCGTGCGACCATCTTCGGGTCGGCGCGGCGCGGTGCGGCACGGGACACGGGAATCTTCCGGGGTACTCGTGCGTTGCCAACAGTGATGACCGCCGACTCGGCATCCCCAACGACGTAAGGACCCAATGACCTCCTCTTCATCCCCTTCCCAGGACTCGCAGCGTTTCGCGCACACATACGCCGAAGGTCTTCGGGCCGATGCCCTGATGGAAGAGGACGTCGCCTGGAGCCACGAGATCGACGGAGAGCGGGACGGCGAGCAGTTCGACCGCTCCGAGCGCGCGGCCCTGCGCCGTGTGGTCGGCCTCTCCACCGAACTCGAGGACGTCACCGAGGTCGAGTACCGCCAGCTCCGCCTGGAGCGGGTCGTGCTCGTGGGCGTCTGGACCACGGGGACCGTGCAGGACTCGGAGAACTCCCTCGCGGAGCTCGCCGCCCTCGCGGAGACCGCGGGCGCGCTCGTGCTCGACGGCGTGATCCAGCGCCGGGACAAGCCCGACGCGGCCACCTACATCGGCTCCGGCAAGGCGAACGAGCTCCGGGACATCGTCCTGGAGAGCGGCGCCGACACCGTGATCTGCGACGGTGAGCTCAGCCCGGGCCAGCTCATCCACCTCGAAGACGTGGTCAAGGTCAAGGTCATCGACCGTACGGCCCTGATCCTCGACATCTTCGCCCAGCACGCCAAGTCCCGGGAGGGCAAGGCGCAGGTCGCGCTCGCGCAGATGCAGTACATGCTGCCGAGGCTGCGCGGCTGGGGTCAGTCGCTGTCCCGTCAGATGGGCGGCGGCAAGGGCGGCGGCCTCGCCACCCGTGGCCCCGGTGAGACCAAGATCGAGACGGACCGTCGCCGGATCCGCGAGAAGATGGCGAAGATGCGCCGTGAGATCGCGGAGATGAAGACCGGCCGTGAGGTCAAGCGCCAGGAGCGCAAGCGCAACAAGGTGCCGTCCGTCGCCATCGCGGGCTACACCAACGCGGGCAAGTCCTCCCTGCTCAACCGCCTGACCGGCGCCGGCGTCCTGGTCGAGAACGCCCTGTTCGCGACCCTGGACCCCACCGTCCGCCGGGCGGAGACCCCGAGCGGCCGTCTGTACACGCTGGCCGACACGGTCGGGTTTGTACGCCACCTGCCGCACCACCTGGTCGAGGCGTTCCGCTCCACCATGGAGGAGGTCGGCGAGTCCGACCTGATCCTGCACGTGGTGGACGGCTCGCACCCGAACCCGGAGGAGCAGCTGGCCGCCGTGCGCGAGGTGATCAGGGATGTCGGCGCCATCGACGTGCCCGAGATCGTCGTGATCAACAAGGCGGACGCGGCCGACCCGCTGACCCTGCAGCGGCTGATGCGGATCGAGAAGCGTTCGATCGCCGTCTCGGCCCGTACCGGCCGGGGCATCCAGGAGCTGCTCGCGCTCATCGACAACGAACTGCCGCGGCCGTCCGTCGAGATCGAAGCGCTCGTGCCGTACACCCACGGCAAGCTGGTCGCCCGGGCACACGACGAGGGCGAGGTGATCTCCGAGGAACACACCCCGGAGGGCACCCTGCTCAAGGTGCGGGTGCACGAGGAACTGGCGGCGGACCTGGCACCGTACGTGCCCGTTCCGGCCGTCTGACCCACAGCACCAAGGCCCGCCCCCTGGCTCCCAGGAGGCGGGCCTTCAGCATGCCGGGTTCATCGACCGCCGTACTGCTCCCTCATGTTCTGGTAGAGCGACCTGGCCGCCGCGCCCCGCACCTGGCTGTGCTCACCGGCCCGCCCCCGTCCGTGCCTACCTGCCGGTCACTGACCGGCGAACTTCTTGCTCACCGACTCGTACACACCCTTGGCCACGTCACCCAGCCGCGGCCCGGCCAACCAGCCCGAAGTCACCGGACCGATCGAGGTGTTGGACACCAGCGTCGGCTTGCCGTCCGAGCCCGTCTCCACCCAGCCACCGCCGGAGGAGCCGCCGGTCATGGTGCAGCCGATGCGGTACATCGTCGGGTCCGAGGCGTTGAGCGACAGCCGCCCCGGCTTGTCCGTGCACCGGTACAGCAACTGGCCGTCGAACGGCGCGGCGGCCGGGTAGCCGGTCGCGGTGATGCTCGGAACCTTCGGTACGGCCGGGGCGTTGAAGTTGACAGGCAGTGCCGAACCGACCGTCTCCTCCAGCGACTTGCCGTTGCCGCCCTTCTCCGGCGTCACATGGATGACGGCGTAGTCGTACGAGGCACCGGCACCGCCCGTCTCATCGCCCTGCTCGATCCACTGCTGGGAGGTCTTCACCCAGTCGGCCCACCAGACACCGTAGGGAGCGACCTGGTCCCGGGTCGCGTTCTGCACCTGACCGGCCGTCTTGCCCGAGTCGTTGTACGACGGCACGAAGGCGATGTTGCGGTACCAGCCGCCGTTCTTGCCGGCGTGCACGCAGTGCCCGGCGGTCCAGATCAGGTTGGACTTGCCCGGGTGGGCCGGGTCCTCCACGACCGTCGCCGAGCAGACCATCGTGCCCTGGGGGGAGTCGAAGAACACCTTGCCGGCCGTCGCCGCGTTGGCGTGGTACGTAGGCGCCACGGCCTTCGCGTCCACCGGCGCCGGCTCCGGGTCGGTCACGCCCTGGTCGCCCGAGAGGTCGTTGTTGTCGACGCTCTTGTCCGGGTCGTTGGCGCGGCGCATCCGGTCCGCGTCCCACAGGCCCTTGATGATCGGGTTGATGAACTCGTCGGCCTCGCGCAGCCAGTCGTCCTTGTTCCAGTTCTTCCAGGCGCCGTTCTTCCACTTGTCGATGTCGATCCCGTGCTCTTTGAGCTTCTGCCGGATGTCGTCCGGGATCTTGATCTTGCCGTCGCCGCTGCTTCCGGTGTCGGTCGCGGAGGCGGAGGCCTGGCCGTCCGCCTTGTCGCCACCGGAGTTGCAGGCGGTGGCGGTCAGCGCCAGCACCGAGGCGAGGGCAACGGCGGCCAGAACGGGGGAGGTTCTGCGATGCCCACCCCTGTCTCGCCGGTTGTGGAACGACGGTCGTGTGGATCGCATGATCTGAACTCCCCCTGAGTGGAACGAACCGGGCCTTCCAAGGAACGGCACCACACCTTATGCGTTGGCTGTGGGCGCCTGCCGACGGGACGGCAACGGTTTCGCTACGAGCAGTCTGATCAGCAGGTTCGCCCAGGAGTCCCCGATGTGACGCCGTCTCATGTCAGGGTCTGGCGGGGCGGACGCGAGTTGGCGGGCGACGGAGACGGCCTGCCGGACAGGGACGGTGTGACTCGGTGGGACAGGGGATGACAGGCGTGACACGGTCGGCTCACCCGGAGGTGGAGAAGTGGCCCAGAGTGTCCTCGCCGAACCACTGATGGTGGGAAAGCCGGAAGCCCCCAGCGCCGGTCTGCGTTCCGGCGTAGGTCGTGCCGCTTTCTCCCTTCGCGCACGCACGTAATGACGGTGAGAGACGGAAAACTCCGAGGCGTATTCGGGTGGCGGAAGGTATCGCGAGCGAGGGGGACATGTACGGGGAGTGCGGCCCGGCACGGGCAGGACGGGAAGGATCTTCAGGCAACCCGTAACCCGGTCGGTCATGGCGGGTTGGTAGCGGTGGGGGGCCGCCTGTCCGTGGGCGGTCCTCTGTGCCTGTGTGGGCGGGAGGACTGGGAGCCGTGGCCGAGTCTGCGTGGGGGAGGCGTGCGTCCGAGGGAACGGTCGGAGGCCGCGCGACGGACTGGACTGTCGGGGGCCGGGCCGTCGGGGGAGTGCCGGTGGCGCGGCGGGCCGCGCACGAGGGAATACTGCGGCGCCAGTCGGCGCGTGAACCGGCGGCACGCACCTACGCGCGTGCCCTGCCGATCGTGCCGGTGCGTGCCCGGGGCCTGACCATCGAGGGCGCGGACGGCCGCCGTTACCTCGACTGCCTCTCCGGCGCCGGCGCGCTGGCCCTGGGCCACAATCATCCCGTCGTGCTGGAGGCGATCCGCAAGGTCCTGGACTCGGGCGCGCCCCTCCACGCCCTGGACCTCGCCACCCCCGTCAAGGACGCCTTCGTCACCGAGCTGCTCCAGACCCTGCCGCCCAGCCTTGCCGACCACGCACGCGTACGGTTCTGCGGACCGGCGGAAACCGACGCGGTGGAGGCCGCGTTGAACGTGGTACGGGCCGCCACCGGCCGCACCGAAGTGTTGGCCTTCGCCGTCTCCCACCACCTCGTGACCCCCGGCCCCCTTGCCCCACCCGGGGCCGCCTCCGACGCACGGATCACCCGCCTCCCCTACCCCCAGGACTACCGATGCCCCTTCGGCGTCGGTGGCCCACGCGGCGCCGAACTCGCCGCCCGCTGGACCAAGTCCGTCCTCGACGACACCGGGTCGGGGGTGCCGCAACCCGCCGGGATGATCCTCGAACCCGTCCAGAGCGAGGGCGGGGTGATCCCCGCGCCGGACCCGTGGCTGCGCCGGATGCGCGAGATCACGGCTGCCCGTGCCGTCCCGCTCATCGCCGACGAGGTCCAGACGGGCGTCGGCCGCACAGGCACCTTCTGGGCGGTGGAGCACAGCGGCATCACCCCCGATGTGATGGTCCTCTCCAGGGCCATCGGCGGCAGCCTCCCGCTCTCCGTGGTGGTCTACCGCGACGACCTGGACGCCTGGGAACCCGGCGCCCCCGCAGACACCTTCCGCGGCAACCAACTCGCCATGGCCGCAGGCACGGCAACCCTGTCCTACGTCCGCGACCACGGCCTCGCCGACCGCGCGGCAACCCTCGGCGCCCGCATGCTCGACCAACTCCGTGAGCTGGGACGGGAGTTCTCGTGCATCGGGGATGTGCGGGGGAGGGGGCTGATGATCGGCGTGGAGTTCGTGGAGGAGGCGGGGGACGGCCACGGCTCTGCGGGCGAGACGGGCGAAGCGGGCGAGACGGGCGAGGCGGGCAAGGTGGACGAGACGGACGGTGTGAATGAGGCGAGCGGGGCCTGGGAATCGGATCGTGTGGGCCGGGGCCGGGGCGGGCACGGGGGCATAGGCAGGGAGGCCAGTGAGGCGCTCGGCGTGGGAAGGGGCGCGCCTGCCGCCGGCAGCCCCCGGCCCGCCGCCCCCGGACTCGCCGCCGCGGTCCAGCGGGAGTGCCTGCGCCGCGGCCTGATCGTCGAACTGGCGGGCCACCACGCCAGTGTCGTACGTCTGCTTCCGCCACTGACCATCAGCGACGAACAGACGGCCGCGGTACTCGACCGACTGGCCGACGCAGTGGAGGCGGTGGCCCGGGCCCAGCCCCGCCGTTCGCCAGGACTCCGCCAACCGACGCGGCCCGACAAGGCAGTTGCCGCCCCCACACCGGCACGCCCACGCCGGCATCCCCAGTAAGCCGACACCCCGGTCCGTCACTTCACGAGCCAGAACCACCCACGAGGACCACCACGTTGAACACCACCCCCGCCTCGGACACAGACACCCGCACCTCCGACCAAGGCTCCTCCGACGAGCAACGACCCCCTCAGCCCTCCTCCACGCCGACGACCACGGAAACGCCCCACCCGCAGAGCACGCGCACCGCCGGCGGGCGGCAGGAGAGGGTTCCCGAGCAGCGAAACGCCCCGGTCACCGCCGGCCCGGGGGACCCCACCGCCGACCTCCTGGAACACCCCGACCCGCACACCGTGGCCGAGGCCGCCACCGTCGAGAACCTGCTGCGCTGCTGGGTCCGCGAAACCGGCCTCCCGGCTCCCAAAGACGGCACGCTCCGCATCCCCCTGCCCGCCACCAGCACGGCACTGCTCGTCCCGGTCCACTACTGGTCCCCGACAGGCTGGCACCGCTTCGGCCTCCCACACTTCGCCGACACCCTCGAACAGTCCCCACCGGCCGACGCGGTCACGATCGCCGCCCTCCTCACCCGCGAAACACCGGACACCGCCCACACGTCCCTGGCGGCCGCGACTGCCGGTCCCGATCCAGTCGCCGACACGTCCCTGGACGCCCCGGCGACCGGCCCGGAGTTGGTCGCAGGCGCGTCTCCCGCGGTCTCGACTGCCGGTGCCGATCCGATCGTTGGCACCTCTCCGTCGGCCTCGGCGTCCCCGACGACCACCTCCGATCCGGTGGCCCACACGTCCCCGGCCCACTCGACTGCCGGCTTCGAGGTCCACTCGACTGCCGGCCCCGAAGTGGTCGCCCGCGTCGCCGACTCCCTCCGTCGCACCTCCACCTTCATCCGCGAGCGCCGCGATCACCTTTCCGACGCCCCCGACCTCTTCCTCGCGGCCGAACAGGCGCTCGTTCTCGGACACCCGATGCACCCGACACCCAAGAGCCGCGAAGGTCTCTCCGAGGCCGAAGCGCGCGTGTATTCACCGGAGTTGCGCGGCTCCTTTCCCCTGCACTGGCTGGCTGTCGCTCCCTCCCTCCTCGCCGCCGACTCCGCATGGACCGAACGCGGTCGCCCCGTCCCCGCATCACATCTCACCGCCAGCCTCGCCAAAGCCGACACCGACGCCGAACTGCCGTTGCCCGACGGCTACGCGGCCCTCCCGCTCCACCCGTGGCAGTTCCGCGAGGTCCGCCACCGCCCCGACGTCGAGGCCCTCTTCGACGTCGGGCTGCTCCTCGACCTCGGCACCCATGGCTGCCCGTGGCACCCCACCTCCTCCGTACGCACCGTCCACCGGACCGGCGCACCCGCCATGCTCAAACTCTCCCTGGGCCTGACGATCACCAACTCCCGCCGCGAGAACCTCCGCAAGGAACTTCACCGGGGTGTCGAGGTCCACCGCCTGCTGCGCAGCGGCCTCTCCCAGCAGTGGCGGGCCGCCCACCCGAACTTCGACATCGTCCGCGACCCGGCCTGGCTCGCCGTCGACGCGCCGGACGGGAGCCCCGTGCCGGGCCTCGACGTGATGATCCGGCACAACCCGTTCCACCCCTCGGACGACGTCTCCTGCGTCGCCGGACTGGTCTCACCCCGCCCGCAAGCCCGACCGGAAGCGCACGCCGGATCAGCCCACCGTTCCCGCACGGACCCGCCGCCGCTGCGTTCCTGCCTGGAGGCGGTGATCACCCGCCTCGCCGGCCGAACGGGCCGTCCTCGCGGAGCCGTTGCCGCGGAGTGGTTCCTGCGCTACCTCGAACAGGTCGTGCGTCCCGTGCTGTGGCTGGACTCCGAGGCGGGCATCGCACTGGAGGCCCACCAGCAGAACACACTGCTCCTGCTGGACCCCGACGGTTGGCCGTCCGGCGGCCGCTACCGCGACAACCAGGGCTACTACTTCCGCGCATCCCACCGCGCGGAACTGGACGCCCGGCTGCCCGGCATCGGCGAGCACAGCGACACCTTCGTCCCCGATGAGGTCACCGACGAGCGCTTCGCGTACTACCTCGCGATCAACAACGTCCTCGGCCTCATCGGCGCGTTCGGCTCCCAGCATCTGGCCGACGAACGGCTGCTGCTCGCTGCCTTCCGCCGCTTCCTCAGCGACGTCGCCTCCGGCCCCGACCGGCTGCGCACCTCCCTTCCCGCCCACCTGCTCGACTCACCCGTCCTGCGCTGCAAGGCCAACCTGCTGACCCGGCTGCACGGCCTCGACGAACTCGTCGGCCCGGTCGACACCCAGTCCGTCTACGTCACCATCCCCAACCCCCTCCATTCCTGACCGCCGAACCTGACCCCGGCCTGACCCCGAGACAGACCCGCCTTCCTGCGTTCCTGAGCACCAACTCCCTTCATTCCCGAGGAACATGCCCCACCCCGTCTTCTGAGAGGAGCGTCGTCGTGCCGCCCACCGACGCCAGCGCCCATGCCGCCACCGCCGCCGGCACCGAGACCAGAGCCGCCGGTGCAGCCGACGTAGGCTGCCCGGCCGAGAGCAGCCCCGGCACGAGCACGGACAGCGAGGACACACTCGACCTGCGCCTGCCCGACGAACTGCTCGCGCTCTTCGCGGGGCAGACCGACGGAGGCAGGACACCGGCGTGGGCCGCACCCTGCGATGCACCGGCCCAGGTCGCCTCTGGCGGTGCATCGGCGCAGGCAGCCTGCGCCGATGCACCGGCGCAGGCCGATACCGGCGAGGCATCGAGGCGGTACGACGGCGCGGCTTCGCCCCCCTCTGGCGCCACGGCCGACCACGACCTCCTCGACCACGTCGACGACTGGGGCTCCGTGGTGACTCCCGTCGGCGTGTTCCGGCTCGTCCCCGTGCATATCGAGCGGGACCTACCGCTGGTCAGTCGTTGGATGAACGACCCTGCCGTCGCCGAGTTCTGGGAGCTCGCCGGTCCCGCGAGCGTGACCGAGGAACATCTGCGGGCCCAGCTCACGGGCGACGGACGCAGCGTTCCGTGCATCGGCGTGCTGGAGGGAACGCCGATGAGCTACTGGGAGATCTACCGGGCGGACCTCGACCCGTTGGCCCGCCACTATCCCGCCCGACCTCATGACACCGGGATCCACCTCCTCATCGGGGCTGTCGCCGATCGTGGGCGAGGTCTGGGCAGCACTCTGCTCAGAACCGTCTCCGACCTCGCCCTCGACAGGCGCTCAGCCTGCGCACGCATCGTCGCGGAACCCGACATTCGCAACACCCCCTCCGTCGCTGCCTTCCTGAGCGCCGGCTTCCGGTTCTCCGCCGAGGTCGACCTGCCCGCCAAGCGGGCCGCCCTCATGGTCCGAGACCGGTCCCTGCGCGATCTGCTGTGACGCCGTGCCGTGGCATCGTCACTTTTGGTACACCGCTCGCGCCGATCCGGTTCCACTTCCGCCGAGACCGATTTCGAGCCGAGCCGGGCCGGAGCCGAGCCCGAGCGACTCCGCGCCGCACACGATCACAACCGATCCCACCCGCACCTCAAACGATGGCCAGACGGTCTTGACCTGCCTCCTCGTCGCCCTCTTCCCCGCCTTGATCACCCGTTTGTCAGTGCCGGGCCGTAGGGTGGTCGCGCTATGACGAAGCCCTCACTCCCCGAACTCCTGCATGCTGCCGTCACTGCCGTCGGCGGTACGGAGCGCCCCGGCCAGGTGACCATGGCCGAAGCCGTCGCGGAGGCGATCGACGACGGCTCCCATCTGCTGGTCCAGGCCGGCACCGGTACCGGAAAGTCGCTGGGCTATCTCGTGCCCGCGCTCGCGCACGGGGAGCGCGTCGTCGTGGCGACGGCCACCCTGGCCCTGCAGCGCCAGCTGGTCGAGCGCGACCTGCCACGCACGGTCGACGCCCTGCACCCCTTGCTGCGTCGCCGCCCGGAGTTCGCGATGCTCAAGGGCCGGTCGAACTACCTGTGCCTGCACCGTCTGCACGAGGGCGTTCCGCAGGACGAGGAGGAGGGTCTCTTCGACCAGTTCGAGGCGGCCGCACCCACCAGCAAACTGGGCCAGGACCTGCTGCGCATGCGCGACTGGGCGGACGAGACCGAGTCGGGCGACCGCGACGACCTCACCCCCGGCGTCTCCGACCGTGCCTGGGCGCAGGTGTCCGTCTCGTCCCGTGAGTGCCTGGGAGCGACGAAGTGCGCGTACGGCGCGGAGTGCTTCGCCGAGATGGCCCGCGAGCGCGCCAAGCTGTCCGAGGTCGTCGTCACCAACCATGCGCTGCTCGCGATCGACGCCATCGAGGGCGCCCCGGTCCTCCCGCAGCACGAGGTGCTGATCGTCGACGAGGCCCACGAACTGGTCTCGCGGGTCACGGGTGTCGCCACTGGCGAGCTCACACCGGGCCAGGTCAACCGTGCGGTGCGCCGCGCCGCCAAACTGGTCAACGAGAAGGCCGCCGACCAGCTCCAGACCGCAGCAGAGGGCTTCGAGCGGCTGATGGAGCTGGCCCTGCCCGGCCGCCTGGAGGAGATCCCGGAGGACCTCGGCTACGCGCTCATGGCGCTGCGCGACGCCTGCCGTACGGTGATCTCCGCGATCGGAGCGACGCGCGACAAGTCCGTCCAGGACGAGGACGCGGTCCGGAAGCAGGCGCTTGCCTCCGTGGAATCGGTGCACGACGTCGCGGAGCGCATCACCAACGGCTCCGAGTGGGACGTCGTCTGGTACGAGCGCCACGACCGCTTCGGCGCCTCCCTGCGCGTCGCCCCCATGTCGGTATCGGGCCTGCTGCGCGAGAAGCTCTTCGCCGATCGCTCGGTCGTCCTGACCTCCGCGACCCTGAAGCTGGGCGGGGACTTCAACGGCGTCGGTGCCTCCCTGGGGCTGGCCCCGGAAGGCACGGAGGGCGAGGACCTCCCGCAGTGGAAGGGCGTCGACGTCGGCTCGCCCTTCGACTACCCCAAGCAGGGCATCCTGTACGTCGCCAAGCACCTCTCGCGCCCCGCGCGCGACGGCGACCGCGTGGACATGTTGGACGAGCTGACGGAGCTGATCCAGGCGGCCGGCGGCCGCACTCTCGGCCTCTTCTCGTCCATGCGGGCCGCGCAGCTCGCCGCCGAGGAACTGCGCACCCGTATCCCGGAGTTTCCGATCCTCCTCCAGGGCGAGGAGACCCTCGGCGAGCTGATCAAGAACTTCGCGGCCGACCCGAAGACCTGCCTCTTCGGCACGCTGTCGCTCTGGCAGGGCGTAGACGTCCCCGGTCCCAGCTGTCAGCTGGTGGTCATGGACAAGATCCCGTTCCCCCGTCCGGACGACCCACTGATGAGCGCCCGCCAGAAGGCGGTGGAGGACGCGGGAGGCAACGGCTTCATGGCGGTCGCCGCCACCCATGCGGCCCTGCTCATGGCCCAGGGCGCCGGCCGCCTCGTACGGGCGTCGGGGGACCGCGGTGTGGTCGCCGTACTGGATCAGCGGCTGGCCACCGCGCGGTACGGCAGCTATCTGAAGGCGTCGCTGCCGGACTTCTGGTACACCACGGACCGCAATCAGGTCCGCAGGTCGCTGGCGGCCATCGACGCGGTGGCGAAGAAGGCCGAAGCGGAAGCGGAATGATCAGGGGTTGGCCCCGCGCAGAACCCGGGCGCCCCCCCAAACCAAGAAAACAAACACAAAGCCCACGAGC
>NZ_JBSFHA010000057.1:0-72960 GCF_053596855.1 Streptomyces sp. NPDC001617 | reverse complement strand
GTTGATAGGCCGGATCTGGAAGCACGGTAACGTGTGGAGGTGACCGGTACTAATAGGCCGAGGGCTTGTCCTCAGTTGCTCGCGTCCACTGTGTTAGTTCTGAGACAACGACCGTTGTCGGCTTAGAGCAGAACGCATAACAGAAAAGTGTGCTTGTTCGCTCGAAACCATTAGGGTTTCGGTGGTTATAGCGTGAGGGAAACGCCCGGTTACATTTCGAACCCGGAAGCTAAGCCTTACAGCGCCGATGGTACTGCAGGGGGGACCCTGTGGGAGAGTAGGACGCCGCCGAACAATCTTTGGAAGGACCCCTGGTCCCAGCGTTCAGCTGGGACCAGGGGTCCTTTTGTTTTTATAATGCTTGCAGTACCGAAGACAGGAGTCACCCATGTCCACCAACTCTCCCGACGACCGACCGGAGCGCGACCAGCGGCGACGGGACAGTGGGGACCGCGGCAACGGTGGTCGTGGCGGCTACCGCGGTGGCTCCGACCGTGGTGACCGTGGTGGTTTCCGGCGCGATGACAACCGGAGTGGCGGTTACGACCGCCGCGACGACCGCCGCGGCGATGACCGTGGTGAGCGTCGGGACAGCGACCGTGGTGGCTTCCGGCGTGACGACAACCGGGGCGGTGGCTATGGCCGCCGCGACGACCGTCGGGACGACCGTGACCGTGGTTCCCGTCCGGCCTTCCAGCGTGACGACCGTGATCGTGGACCGCGTCGTGACGACCGTGGTGACCGTCCTCCCTTCCGTCGTGACGACCGTCGTGACGACCGCCGTGACGACCGTGGACCGCGTCCGGCCTTCCAGCGTGACGACCGTGATCGTGGACCGCGTCGTGACGACCGTGGTGACCGTCCTCCCTTCCGTCGTGACGATCGCCGTGACGACCGGCGCGACGACAGGCGCGGCGATGATCGCGGCGAGCGCGGCGGGTTCCGCCGCGACGAGCGTCGTGACGGTGACCGTGGTGGCTCCCGGCGTGACGACAACCGTGGCGGAGGTTACGGACGGCGTGACGACCGTGACCGTGGCCCCCGTCCCGCTTACCAGCGTGACGACCGTGACCGTGGCCCCCGTCCTGCTTACCAGCGTGACGACCGTGACCGTGGCCCCCGTCCCGCTTACCAGCGTGACGACCGTGATCGTGGACCGCGTCGTGACGACCGTGGTGACCGTCCTCCCTTCCGTCGTGACGACCGCCGTGACGACCGTGACCGTGGTCCCCGTCCGGCCTTCCAGCGTGACGACCGTGATCGTGGACCGCGTCGTGACGACCGTGGTGACCGTCCTCCCTTCCGTCGTGACGATCGCCGTGACGACAGGCGCGACGACCGCCGCGGCGATGACCGTGGTGAGCGTCGGGACAGCGACCGTGGTGGCTTCCGGCGTGACGACAACCGGGGTGACCGTGGCGGGTTCCGTGGTCGTGACGACCGCGGTGGACGTGGGCCCCGGCGGGATGACCGTGGCGACGACCGGGGTGGCCGCCCAGGAGGCTTCCGGGGCCGTGACGACCGGCGCGACGACCGACGTGGTGACGACCGACGTGGTGGCGGTCGCTTCCGGGACGAGCGGGACCGGGACCGGGAGCCCATCAAGCGGCTGCCGATCCCCGAGGACGTCACGGGCGAGGAGATCGACAAGGACGTACGGCAGGAGCTGCAGAGCCTGCCGAAGACGCTCGCGGAGGACGTCGCCAAGAACCTGGTGATGGTCGCCCGGCTCATCGACGAGGACCCCGAGGGCGCGTACGGCTACTCCAAGGTGGCCCTGCGGCTGGCGTCGCGTGTCGCCGCCGTACGAGAGGCGGGCGGATTCGCCGCGTACGCGAACCAGAAGTACAGCGAGGCGCTCGCCGAGTTCCGGGCCGCCCGTCGGATGACCGGCAGTGCGGAGCTGTGGCCCGTCATGGCCGACTGCGAGCGTGGGCTGGGGCGGCCGGAGAAGGCCCTGGACATGGCCGGCGCCCCCGAGGTGCAGAAGCTCGACAAGGCCGGGCAGGTCGAGATGCGGCTCGTCGCGGCCGGTGCCCGGCGTGACATGGGGCAACTGGACGCGGCGATCGTCACGCTGCAGAGCCCCGAACTGGCCTCCAACTCCGTTCAGCCGTGGACCGCGCGCCTGCGGTACGCCTACGCCGACGCGCTGCTGGCCGCCGGTCGTGAGGGCGAGGCGCGGGAGTGGTTCGCCAAGGCCGTCGAGGCCGACCGGGACGGCAGCACGGATGCCTCGGACCGGCTCGCCGAGCTGGACGGCGTCGAGTTCGTCGACGCCTTCGACGAGAGCGGCGAGGACGAGAGTGACGCCGCGAAGCCCGAGGCCGACGACGAGATCGACCACCAACTCGACGACGAAATCGACGACGAAATCGGCGACGAGATCGGCGACGACAAGGACTGACGCATGAGCAAGGGGCGGGGCCATGCGGTCCCGCCCCTTCGCATGTCAGGGCTCCAGTGCGCGCAGCACCAGACCCGACGCCGGCTTCGGGCCGAAGGACGTCGACTTGCGGGGCATGGTCACGCCCTGGCGGGCCAGGTCGCGGACGATCTCCTCGCGGACCGGGTGCATCAATACCGCCGTACCGCCGTCGCGTTCCGCCTTCTCGACCGTGGCGGCCGTGTCGTGGATGTAGGCGATGTGGGCGGGGGAGTCCTCGGGGATGTGCCAGACGTGGTCGAGGAGCGTGGCGTGCAGGACCGTCGCGTCCAGGGTGCGCCAGGCCGCGGGGTGGTCGGCGGGGATCGTACGGGCCAGGAGGTCCGGGTCCGGGCGGTCGAGCAGATGGTAGGCGCCGTCTCCGGCGAGGAGGAAGGCGTTGCCGGCGCAGGCGGCGTCGGCGAGGGCATCCAGGGCTTCGGACAGGGGTGTGTCCAGGCGGCGTATGCGGAACAGGCCTTGTACGGCAGTCAGCGCGTCCGCGACCGGGAGGCCGTGCAGGAGGCGGTGGATGGCGCGGACGCGGAGGGGGTAGCGGGCCGTGTCGACCAGGAGGACCAGGCCGTAGTCCCAGGGGCTGGGGGACGGGTGCTCCGAGCGGAGGCGGCGGTAGGTCGCCCAGCGGTGGTGGCCGTCGGCGATCAGGGCCTGGTGGCGGGCCAGTTCGGACTGGACGCGGGTCATGTCGGAGGGGTCGGTCACCGACCAGAGGCGGTGGCTGTAGCCGTCCTCGGTGGTGGTGGCGAGGAGCGGAGGTTCGTCGGCCAGGCGTTCGACGACCTCGGTCGTGGCGGCGGTCGCGCCGTTGCCCCGATAGGTCAGGAGGAGGGGCTCGAGGTTCGCGGATGTGGCGCGCATCAGGGCCGCACGGTCGGCTACCACGTGCGGCATCACGTCCTCATGGGGGAGGACCACACCCTCCGAGGGGTCCGAGACCCGCAGGGCGCCGATGATTCCGCGCTGCAGCATGCCGTCGGCGTGCCGCTGCTCGTAGACGTACAGGCCCGGTTCGGGATCGGTCGCCAGGACGCCCTCGTCCTGCCAGCGGCGCAGGGTGTCGGACGCCTGTTCGTTGCGGGCCGTGGGGGTGGGGGCCTGGGGGAGGATGAGGCGGACGATGTTGTGCGGGTCGGCGTCCTGCAGGTGGTGCAGGCCGTCGGGGCGTACGACGACGTCGTACGGTGGCGACGTCACCGCGGCCAGGCTGCCGACCCGGTCGGGGTCGTAGCGCAGGCCTCGGAACGGGGTGAGTTCGAGGCCCCGGCGCTCCGTTGCTTCCGAGTGACCTGCAGTGTTCATCCCGGCATCGTACGTGTGTCAGTGGCGTGAGGGATGATCGGGGGAAAGCCGTCGAACGAGGAGCGATGCGGAATGAGCCAGAGCGTCAGGACAAGGCCCGAGGGCAGTGGCCAGGCCCTGAGCGAGGCGTACGACACCGCGCTGCTCGACCTGGACGGGGTGGTGTACGCCGGGGGCAATGCCATCGCGTACGCGGTCGACTCGCTGGCCACCGCCCGGGCCGGCGGGATGCATCTCGCGTACGTCACCAACAACGCGCTGCGGACTCCGGACACGGTGGCGGATCACCTGACCGAGCTGGGGATACCGACCGGCGCCGATGACGTCATCACCTCCGCCCAGGCGGTCGCGCGGCTGATCAGCGAGCAGGTGCCGGCAGGGAGCCGGGTGCTGGTGATCGGCGGGGAGGGGCTGCGGGTCGCCTTGCGCGAACGGGGGCTCGAACCCGTCGAGTCGGCGGAGGACGGGCCGGTGGCGGTCGTGCAGGGGTACGGCGGGCCCGAGTTGCCGTGGGGGCGGTTCGCGGAGGCCTGTTACGCCATCGCGCGCGGGGTGCCCTGGTACGCGTCCAACACCGACCTGACGATTCCGAGCGCGCGCGGGATCGCGCCGGGGAACGGCGCCGCGGTGGAGGTCGTCCGGATAGCGACCGGTGCCGAACCGCAGGTCGCGGGCAAGCCGTTGCCTCCCATGCACCGCGAGACCGTCCTCCGCACCGGCGCCGAGCGGCCGTTGGTGGTCGGGGACCGGCTGGACACGGACATCGAGGGGGCGTTCAACGGCGAGGTCGACTCGCTGCTCGTCCTCACCGGTGTCACCGACGGCGCCCAGCTGCTCGCCGCGCCACCGCAGCACCGGCCGACGTATGTCGACGCCGATCTGCGCGGACTGCTCACGGGACAGCCGCAGGTCATCGAGGCGGACGGGGGCTTCCGGTGCGGTGGATGGACGGCGAAGGCGGGCGCGGAGCGGCTGGAACTGGACGGTGACGGAGAGGCCTTGGACGGCCTGCGGGCGCTGTGCGCGGCGGCCTGGACGGCGGCCGGGGAGGGTGTGTGCGAGCTGGATTCGGGGAAGGCGCTGGCGCGGCTGGGGTTGTAGCCCTCAGGAATCGAGCGGCATTGCGAGGGTAGGCTAACCTAACTACGTGTTGGTCGACAGTCCTCCCGAACAGCGCGCGGAGACCGCCCCCGCGCCCCCAACCCGCCGGGTGATACGTGACCTTGGGCTGCTCGTCTCCCTGGTGATCCTGGTGCTCGTCGCACTGGCGAGCATCGCGATCGGGGCGAAGGGGCTCTCCCTGGAACAGGTCTGGCACGGGCTGTTCCAGGACACGGGGACCTACGGCGACGTCGTGGTCGACGAGCGGCTCTCGCGGACGATCCTCGGTCTGCTCGCCGGCGCCGCGCTCGGGCTGTCCGGGGCGGTGCTCCAGGCGCTCACCCGCAATCCGCTGGCCGACCCCGGCCTGCTCGGCATCAACGCGGGCGCGTCGGCCGCCGTCGTCACGGCCATCACGTACTGCGGCGTCACCAGCCTGACCGGCTATGTGTGGTTCGCGTTCCTCGGCGCGGCGGCCGTCGGCGCACTGGTCTGGTTCCTGGGCGGCAGCCGGGGTGCCACTCCGGTGCGGCTCGCGCTCGCCGGGACCGCGATCAGCGCCGCGCTCTACGGCTATCTGCAGGCCGTGATGATCACGGACGACGCGGCACTCGGCAGGATGCGCTTCTGGACGGTCGGTTCGCTGTCCTCGGCGACCGACTCGACGATCCTTCAGGTTCTGCCGTTCCTCGCGGTCGGCACGCTCCTCGCTCTCGGGCTCGCCCGGCCGCTCAACGCCGTGGCCATGGGCGACGACACCGCCAAGGCCCTCGGCGCCCACCTGAACCGCACCCGCGCGCTGTCCATGCTCGCCGCGACCGTGCTGAGCGGGGCGGCCACCGCCGCCTGCGGGCCGATCGCGTTCGTCGGGCTGATGGTCCCGCACGTCGTGCGGTCCTTCACCGGCCCCGACCTGCGCTGGATCCTGCCGTATGCCACCATCCTGTCGCCCGTGCTGCTGCTGGGCGCCGATGTCATCGGCCGGGTCGTGGCCCGTCCCTCGGAGCTCCAGGTCGGCATCATCACCGCGCTCATCGGCGGGCCGGTCTTCATCTTCCTGGTACGACGGCGGAGGACGGCCCAGCTGTGAAGAGCAACCGTGTGCTGAGGGCCCCCGGCGGAATCTCCCTGCGGCTGGACGTCCGGGCCGTCACCGTCGTCGCGGTACTGGCGCTCGCCGCGTTCGCCGCGAGCGTCGTGCTGATCGGGACCGGAGACTTCCCGATCTCGGCGGGCGATGTCGTCAAGACGCTGGCCGGGAACGGCAACGCCGGGCAGGAGTTCATCGTCAACCAGCTGCGGCTGCCGCGGGTCCTGGTCGGGCTGCTGGTCGGTGCCTCGCTCGGGCTCGGCGGTGCGCTGTTCCAGGCCGTCACCCGCAATCCGCTGGGCAGCCCGGACGTGCTCGGACTCGGGCAGGGGGCGACGGCCGGGGCGCTGGTGGTGATCGTGGTGTTCTCCGGGAGCGCGGCCCAGGTCACCGTCGGTGCGCTCGTGGGCGGGCTGGTCACCGGGCTCGCCATCTATCTGCTCGCCTGGAAGCGGGGCGTGCACGGGTATCGACTGGTCCTGGTCGGCATCGGCGTCTCAGCGATCGTCACGGCGGTCAACGGCTATCTGCTCACCGTCTCCGACATCGTCGACGCGGCCCGTGCGCTCGTGTGGATGACCGGCTCCCTCAACGGCCGTGACTGGGACCAGGTCTGGCCGCTGCTCGGGCTGTGTGCCGTGCTGGTACCGCTCGTCCTCGTCAACGCGCGTGGGCTGCGGATGATGGAGATGGGCGACGACGTGTCGAGCGCCCTCGGCGTGCGCGTGGAGCGCGTACGAGCGCTGCTGATGGTGGCCGCCGTCCTGCTCACCGCCACCGCCACCGCGGCCGCCGGGCCGGTCGGCTTCGTCGCCCTCACCGCCCCGCAGCTCGCCCGCCGACTGACCCGCTCGCCCGGCCCCAACCTGCTGTCCTCCCTGTGCATGGGCGCGGCCCTGCTGGTCACCGCCGACTGGGCCTCCCAGCGGGCTTTCGGGGCCGACCAGTTGCCCGTCGGAGTGGTCACCGGTGTCCTCGGCGGCGTGTACCTCCTGTGGCTGCTGGTCACCGAGCGCAGGGCGGGCCGGATATGAGCGGCACGAAGAACACGTACACCCGAAGGAGCACCGTGAACCGCCTGGCCGCCGAGAACGTCACCCTCGCCTACGACCAGCGGGTCATCGCCGAGCAGCTATCGGTGGAGATCCCCGACAACTCCTTCACCGTGATCGTCGGCCCGAACGCGTGCGGCAAGTCCACGCTGCTGCGGGCGCTCTCACGGATGCTGAAGCCGCGTCAGGGTCGGGTGCTGCTGGACGGGCAGGTCATCCAGTCGATGCCCGCGAAGAAGGTCGCGCGGACGCTGGGCCTGCTGCCGCAGTCGTCCATCGCACCCGACGGGATCACCGTCGCCGACCTCGTCGGCCGCGGCCGGTACCCGCACCAGGGCATCCTGCGCCAGTGGTCGACCGAGGACGAGAGGGTCGTACAGGCGTCGATGGCGCAGACCGGGGTCGCCGAGCTCGCCGATCGCCATGTCGACGAACTGTCGGGCGGCCAGCGGCAGCGTGTGTGGATCGCCATGGCGCTCGCCCAGCAGACGCCGGTGCTGCTCCTCGACGAGCCGACCACGTACCTCGACATCCAGCACCAGATCGACGTCCTCGACCTCTGTGCCGAGCTGCACGAGGAGCAGGGGCGGACACTCGTCGCCGTGCTGCACGACCTCAACCACGCCGCCCGGTACGCCACCCACCTCATCGCCCTGAAGGACGGCACGGTCATCGCCGAGGGAGCGCCGAACGACGTCGTCACGGCCGAGCTGGTCGAGGAGGTGTTCGGGTTGCGCTGCCAGGTGATCGACGACCCGGAGACGGGGACCCCACTGGTGGTGCCGGCGGCGCGGAAGGCACGCGCACGCGTGGTGGCTACAGAAGCTTCCTGAGCTGGAACAGGTCCAGCAGGCCCGCCTCCAGCTTCACCCGGCCCGAGCCCCAGGCCTTGGCGAAGTGCAGCTCGCCGTTGACCAGGGCCACCAGGTCGTCGCCCTTCATGGTCAGTCTGATCTGTGCCTTCTCGCGGGGACGCCCCTGAAGGGTGTCGTCGACCCTGATCCGCCCGCCGGTCATACGGCCGACGAAGGTGACGTCCAGGTCGGTGATGCGGCAGCTCACCGAGCGGTCCAGGGCGGCCGCCGCGCGGACGTCGCCCTCGGCACCCAGCATGTTGTCGGAGAGCTTCTCGAGTGCGGCGCGGCACTCCTCGATCGTTGCCATCGCGATCGACGGTACCCCAGCGCTTCGAGGTAGCGTCTGGGCATGAGCGACTCTGTGCCCGAGGCCACGGTGCGGGAGGACACGGTCGAGGTCGAACCCGAGTACGACCCCGCCGCCCCCGCCCCGTTGAATGTGGCCCGCACCTCCACCGGCAACGCCGAGGTCGACGTCCAGCTGGAGCGGCTCGGTGACGCCGACCACCTCGCCACGGACGGACACCTGGAGGTGTACGAGGATGTACACCGGGGGCTGCGTGACGCGCTGACCGCGCTCGACGCCCGCCCGGGACCTCCGGCGCCCCCATCGACGTACGAGAGCAGGAGCTGAACCGAACGTGGCAGGAGTCGCACGTCGCCGTCTGGACGCCGAGCTGGTCCGCCGGAAGCTCGCGCGCTCGCGTGAGCATGCCAGCCAGCTGATCGCGGCCGGACGGGTCACCGTCGGCAGGACCGTCGCGACCAAGCCGGCCACACAGGTGGAGACCGCGGCGGCCATCGTCGTCCAGGACGACGACGGCGATCCCGACTACGTGTCCCGGGGCGGGCACAAACTTGCGGGTGCGCTGCAGGCGTTCGTCCCGCAGGGGCTCGTGGTCGAGGGGCGTCGGGCGCTCGACGCCGGCGCGTCCACCGGCGGTTTCACGGACGTTCTGCTGCGATCGGGGGCCGCGCACGTCGTCGCCGTCGACGTCGGGTACGGACAACTCGCGTGGACTCTGCAGAGTGATGAACGCGTCACCGTCAAGGACCGTACGAACGTACGCGAGTTGACGCTTGAAGCGATCGATGGGGAACCTGTGGATCTTGTCGTGGGGGATCTGTCCTTCATTCCGCTCGGGCTGGTGCTGCCTGCCCTGGTGCGGTGTGTGAAGCCGGACGCCGACCTGGTGATGATGGTCAAGCCGCAGTTCGAGGTGGGGAAGGAACGGCTGGGGAGTGGGGGAGTCGTACGGAGCACGCAGCTGCGCGCGGAGGCCGTGCGCGGTGTGGCCCACAAGGCGTGGGAACTCGGGCTCGGGGTGAAGGGTGTCACCGCCAGCCCCTTGCCCGGACCGTCCGGGAACGTCGAGTACTTTCTGTGGCTGCGGGCCGGGGCACCCGAACTGGACCCGGCCGACGTTGACCGTGCAGTTGCGGAGGGGCCGCGTTGACACAGAACCGAGCTCGTACTGTTTTCCTGCTCGCCCACACGGGCCGGCCCGCGGCGATCCGCAGCGCCGAGCTGGTGGTGAAGGGGCTGCTGCGCGAGGGGATCGGCGTACGGGTGCTGGAGTACGAGGCCGCCGATCTGCCGCTCCCCGAGGAGGTGGAGCTGGTCAAGGAGGCCACCGCGCAGTGCCTCGAAGGGTGTGAGCTGCTCATCGTGCTCGGCGGGGACGGGACGCTGCTGCGGGGCGCCGAGTTCGCCCGGGCGTCCGGGGTACCGATGCTGGGCGTCAACCTGGGCAGTGTCGGGTTCCTCGCGGAGGCCGAGCGGGACGATCTCGACCGGGTCGTGGATCGGGTCGTCTCCAAGTCGTACGAGGTCGAGGAGCGGATGACCGTCGATGTCGTCGTTCACCGGAACGGCGACATCGTGCACACGGACTGGGCGCTGAACGAGGCGGCCGTGCAGAAGGCCGGGGCCGAGAAGCTGCTCGAGGTCGTGCTGGAGATCGACGGGCGGCCGGTGACGGGCTTCGGGTGCGACGGGATCGTGCTGTCCACGCCGACCGGGTCGACCGCCTATGCGTTCTCCGCGGGTGGGCCTGTGGTGTGGCCCGAGGTGGAGGCGCTGTTGATGGTGCCGATCAGTGCGCACGCGTTGTTCGCGAAGCCGTTGGTGACCTCGCCGGATTCCGTGCTGGCGGTGGAGCTGCTGCCGCATATCGCGCCGGGTGTGTTGTGGTGCGACGGGCGGCGGACGTTCGACCTGCCGCCGGGGGCGCGGGTGGAGGTGCGGCGGGGGGCTGTGCCGGTGCGGCTGGCTCGGCTGCATCACGCGTCGTTCACGGACCGGCTCGTCGCGAAGTTCGCGTTGCCGGTGTCCGGGTGGCGGGGGGCGCCTCACTGAGCCGGCCGTGGGGGGTGGTTTCGGAGCGCGGGCGGCTGCGGGTGGTTTGTGGTTGCTCGCGCAGTTCCCCGCACCCCTTGGGGCGTGACACTCCCCCGGGTGACAAGGGCACCTCGCACTCGCCCGGTCGGACCTCGTAAGGTCTTCATCGTGCTGGAAGAGATGCGGATACGGTCGCTCGGCGTCATCGACGATGCGGTGGTCGAGCTGTCGCCCGGGTTCACCGCTGTCACCGGTGAGACGGGCGCGGGCAAGACCATGGTGGTCACCAGTCTCGGGCTGCTGCTCGGTGGGCGGGCCGACCCGGCGCTGGTGCGGATCGGGGCCGAGAAGGCGGTGGTGGAGGGGCGCATCGCCGTTCCCGCCGGTGCCTCGGCCGTCGTGCGGGCCGAGGAGGCCGGGGCCGAGCTCGACGACGGGGCGCTGCTGATCAGCCGTACCGTTTCCGCCGAGGGACGGTCGCGGGCGCATGTGGGCGGCCGGAGCGTGCCTGTGGGACTGCTCGCCGACCTCGCCGACGATCTGGTGGCCGTGCACGGGCAGACCGATCAGCAGGGCCTGCTGAAGCTGTCCCGGCAGCGGCAGGCGCTCGACCGGTATGCGGGAGAGGCCGTCGCCGGGCCGCTCGCCAAGTACGGCGAGGCCTATCGGCGGCTGCGGGCCGTGGCGGTCGAGCTGGAGGAGATCGTTACGCGCGCGCGTGAGCGGGCTCAGGAAGCCGACATGCTGCGGTACGGGCTCGACGAGATCGCCGGGGTCGAGCCGCGCGCCGGGGAGGACGTGGAGCTCGCCGAGGAGGCCGAGCGGCTCGGGCACGCCGAGGCGCTGTCGTCCGCCGCCACGGCCGCTCACGCCGCCCTCGCCGGTAATCCGGAGGATCCCGAGGGGATCGACGCCGCGACGCTCGTGGCGGGCGCTCAGCGGGCCCTGGACGCCGTGCGGTCGTATGACCCGGCGTTGTCCGCGCTGGCCGACCGGATCGGTGAGATCGGGATTCTGCTGGGCGACGTCGCCGGGGAGTTGGCGGGGTACGCCGACGATCTGGACGCGGACCCCTTGCGGCTGGCGGCCGTCGAGGAACGGCGGGCCGCGCTCACCGGGTTGACCCGGAAGTACGGCGAGAACATCAACTCCGTGCTGGGCTGGGCCGAGCAGGGGGCCACGCGCCTCGGCGAGCTCGACGGCGACGACGAGCGGATCGACGAACTGACCGACGAGCGGGACGCCCTGCGGGCGGAACTGGGCGGACTGGCACAGGCGTTGACCGATGCCCGTGCCGAGGCCGCCGAACGCTTCGCCGCAGCCGTCACCGCCGAACTGGCCTCCCTCGCCATGCCGCACGCGCGCGTGTCCTTCGAGATCCGGCAGACCGAGGACCCGGAGGGCGTCGAGGTCGGCGGACGTGCGGTCGCGTACGGGCCGTCCGGTGTCGACGAGGTCGAGCTGCTGCTCGCCCCGCATCCGGGGGCGCCGCCACGGCCCATCGCCAAGGGGGCGTCCGGTGGTGAGCTGTCGCGTGTGATGCTCGCCGTCGAGGTCGTGTTCGCGGGGACCGATCCCGTGCCGACCTATCTCTTCGACGAGGTCGACGCGGGCGTCGGCGGCAAGGCGGCGGTCGAGATCGGGCGTCGGCTGGCGCGGCTCGCCAAGTCCGCGCAGGTCGTGGTCGTCACGCACCTGCCGCAGGTGGCCGCCTTCGCCGACCGTCAGTTGCTCGTCGAGAAGACCAACGACGGGTCCGTGACGCGGTCCGGCGTGAAGATCCTCGAAGGCGAGGACCGGGTCCGCGAGCTGTCCCGGATGCTGGCCGGCCAGGAGGACTCGGAGACGGCCCGCGCACATGCGGAGGAGCTGCTGGCGACGGCCCGGGCGGACGGGTAGCGGCGAGGGGCGGTACGCGGTCCGGGCCAGCGTCCGTCGGCGCGCGCCCGGAACCACCCCCTCCTCACCCGTGTGGGTGACCCGAAGCCCTGTCCCGGCGGTCTCCCGCCCCCTGCGCGTTGCCGGAACACCCGTACGTGCTGGCATCCTTGGCGTAGTACGTGGAGGAAACCGCGCGGTACATCCCCTCCGCCCGGTCCTTCTGTACCTTCTTCGTGACCGCCCGACGCCGAACCAGGAGCCCCCGGCCACGTGAGCCCCGTGAGCAGCCATCCGCCGCACGGTCAGTCACCGCTGCGCACCGTGCAGGTGCTGGGCGGCGGCAACGCCGGCAGCAGCGCGCATGTGCGCTCGCTGGCGTCCGGACTCGTCGCCAGGGGCGTGCGGGTGACGGTCTGCGCCCCCGTCGAGGCCGATCACCTCTACGACTTCACGGGCGTCGGCGCCGCACACGTGCATGTGCCGCGCAGCAGCGACCCGGGGTCCGTGGCCGTGTTGCGCGAGGTGTGCAAGGACGCCGATCTGGTGCACGCGCACGGCCTGCACGCCTCGTTCCGTGCCGTGCTCGCGCTCAGTGGGCGCCGGACCCCGCTCGTCGTCACCTGGCACAACCGCGCGCACGCCGAGGGCGCGCGGGCGCATCTGCTGCGGTTGTTGGAGCGGCGGGTCGTGAAGGCCGCCACGGTGGTTCTGGGGACCACGTCCGACCTCGTCGACCGGGCCCGCCGCACCGGCGCGCGGGACGCGCGGCTCGCCGCCGTCGCGCTGCTCGCACCGCACCGGTCCGCAGAGCCCGAGGAACCCGAACGCATCGGCTCCAAGATCCGGGCCGAACTCGGCGCCACCGGGCGCCCGTTGCTGATGGCCGTCGGGTCGCTCGACCGGCATCGCGGCTACGACACCCTGCTGGACGCCACACGCGCGTGGCGCTGCCTCGACCCCGTGCCGCTCGTCGTGATCGCGGGGGAGGGGCCGCTGCGGGCCGTGCTGCAGCGCCGTATCGAGGACGAGGGCCTGCCGGTACGGCTCATCGGGCGCCGTGACGACGTGGGCGACCTGCTCGCCGCCGCCGACCTCGCGCTGCTGCCCAGCAGTTGGGAGTCGCGCTCCGTGCTCGCCCAGGAGGCCCTCCACGCGCGCGTACCGCTCGTCGCGACCCGCGTGGGCGGCATCCCCGAGCTCGTCGGCGACGCCGCGGAACTCGTCCCGTACGGCGACGCGGAGGCCCTCGCCGACGCCGTGGCCGGTCTGCTCGCCGACCCGGAGCGGCGCGAGCTGCTCAAGGAGAAGGGCACCCGGCAGGCGGCCACCTGGCCGACCGAGGACGAGACGGTCGCCCAAGTGCTGAGCGTCTACGACGAGTTGACGCAGCCTCGCCCCCTCATCTAGAGGACGCTCCTACAGCACGTGCCGGCGGGCCCGCAGGGCCAGGCTCAACGCCAGTACCGTCTGCGGGTCGTCGAGGTCCGTGCCCAGCAACTCGCCGATGCGGGCCAGGCGGTTGTAGAGCGTCTGGCGGTTGAGGTGGAGCTCGCGGGCCGTCTCCGCCTTGCGGCCCGCGTGGGCCAGATAGGTCTGGAGGGTGGGCAGGAGGGGCGGCTTCGAACGGTTGTCGTGGTCCCGGAGGGGGCCGATCGCGCGATCCACGAAGGCGGCCAGATCGGGATGGTCGCGCAGCCGCCACAGCAGGAGGTCGATGTCGAGGCGGCGGGCGTCGTACCAGGGACGGTCCGTGAGCCCCTGGGCCGCTGTCGCCGTCTCGGCGGCATGCCGCAGTCCGGCCGACGCCGCCGCCCAGCCGCCGGCCACCCCCACGACCACCACCGGCGGCTGCGCCCCCGGCCGCTCCATGCCGGCCCGCTCCACCCCGGCCCGCAGCGCCGCCGCGACCCGGTCCGCCACGGCCGGCCGCTCCGACTCCGAACGCAGGCCCAGCAGGACGAGGACACGGCCCTCGACAGGGCGTACGCCCAACAGGACCGGCACCCCGACCGAGGCCAGCTCCTCGGACACCGCCCGCGCCAGTACGGCCCAGCCGCCGCCGGAGGAGAGGGCGTCACCGAGCCGCATGACCACCGGCAGCAGGGGGCTGTTGCCCGGCTTGAAGCCCAGCACGCGCGCCTGCGCGGGCGCGTCCTCGGCGGCGATACGGCCCTCGGCGAGGTCGGTGAGGAAGTCGCCGCGCCCGCGCGCCGCCAGCTCCTCCTCCTGCCGAGCCTGCATCAGGACGACGGCGAGGATGCCGGCGGCCCGCTCGGCCGCCATGCGATGCACGGGCACCAGGGGAGCCCGAACGGGCAGCAGGACCAGCCTCGCCCGCACCGACCCCGTGCCCGGGCCGCCTCCGGGAACGTCCACCAGCACCGAGCCGGACGGAGGCGCGTCCTTGTGCTGACCCCGCAGCCCCTCCCACACCTGGAGCGGATCGGCACCCTCGGGCCCGGCCCCGGCGGCGTACAACAGCTGACCGTCCGTCGTCTCCAGGAAGACCGGGTTGCCGCTGAAGTCGGCCAGGATGCCCAGCACTTGGGGCACCCCGCCGCCGCCCAGCAGGGCCTCGGTGCATCGGCGGTGCACTTCTTCGGCCCGCTGGAGAAGCGCGTAGTGGCCGTTGACGATCTCGGTGTGGATCTCCTCCGTCACCGCGACGAAGGGCACCTCGCGGTGCAGCTGGACGAGCGGCAGACCGGTCGCGCGTGCCGTGTCGACGAGGGCGGCGGGCAGGCGGGTGAAGCGCGGGCCCAGCTCCACGACCAGGGCCGCGATGCCGCGCTCGGCCAGGGTGCGGACGAACGCCCGCTGCTCGGCCGGGCGGGTGCCGAGGCCGTAGCCGGTGGTCAGCAGCAGCTCGCCGCCCTTGAGCAGCGAGGCGATGTTGGGCACCTCGCCCGCGTGCACCCAGCGCACGGTCCGCTGCAGCCGGTCACCACCGGCGAGCACCTCGGGCAGCCCACTGCGCAGCCCGGGCAACTCCAGCGCCCGCTGCACGGTGATCCCGGCGCCCTGGGTGTCGAACCTGCTGTCCATACCGCTGTCCATAGACGGACGCTACCTGCGGATACGGCTTCGGGACAGCTCCGGGCGGGGCGGCGACGGCGGTCATCGGGGGGAGGGTTCCGGGCCTCGTCGTAGCCCGGTGCGACATCAGGTGCCCGCCCTCAGGGCGTTCCACCTGCTGGTGCTCGCCGCGGCGGTGGCACCGGCGTCCTTCCTCGTCCGCCTGCTGTACCCGATCGGAGCCGAAAGCCTCCTGTCGGGCCTGCAGTTGTGGGAGTGGCCCGGCTGCGCCGCGGTGTTCACGCTCGGCATCGTCGGCTCCCGGCAAGGGTGGCTCGCGGCCGTGCCTGACCGGCTGCACCGGCAGTGCCGTACCGCGTCGCTGCTGGCCGTGGCGGGGCTGGTGGTCTTCATGCTCGGCCTGGGGGCCCTCGGCGGGGTCGAGGACGTGGCGGGAGGCTGGAACGGGCTGTCGCTCGGGTTCGCCGCCTTCGAGAGCGTCCTCGTCATCTTCGGCTCGGTGTGGCTGCTCGCGGTGGCGCAACGGCACCTCGACCGACCGCTGCGCGGCATCGGGCCGCGCGCCGGCCGCACTGCCTACGGGGCGTTCATCGTCCAGGAGCTGGTCCTGATCGGACTCGCCGTCGCGCTGCGGCCCGCCCCCGCACCGGCCGAGGTGAAGGCACTGGTCCTGGCGAGCGGCGGCATCGTGGGCTCCTTCTCGCTCGCCTGGCTCCTCATCGCGCGCGTTCGTGGGGTGGCCCGCGTCCTCTGACGGCGCGATGACGGGAATGTGTGCCAGGGACCGCCCAGGGCGTTGTCCATGGGCGGTCCCTGGCGCACATTCGCGATCAACGCAAGCCGTCCAGCATCAGGGTGAGGGTGAAGTCGAAGCGGTCGTGGCCCTCACCGGCGGTGAGTTCGGCGGCGTGGCGGGTGGTGTGGGGGAAGGCCTCGGCGGGCAGGGCGGTGAGCCGGCCCAGCAGTTCGTCGCGGTCGAGGACCCAGGCGGCGTCGTCCTGCGCCGACCGTCGGCGCGCGATCGACGTTTCGAGGCAGTAGGCGGCCACGTACAGCAGGAGGGCGTCGACGGCCCAGGCGGCGGCCTGCGGGGCGACGCCGCCGGCGAGCAGGATCGCGAGCAGTCCTTCGCTGACGCGCAGGGTCTCCAGGTCGGTGGGGGCCATGGCGAACGCGGCGCGGGAGATCCCGGGGAACTTCAGGTATTGGTCGCGCAGCTGGGCGCACACGTCGTGGATCTGTTCCCGCCAGTCCGCCGGGTCGGGCCCGGGCAGCGCCAGCTCGGCACACAGGCGCCCGATGAGCAGCTCGTCGAGGTCGGCCTTGTTGACCACATGGGCGTAGAGCGAGGCGGGTCCCGTGTCGAGCGCACCGGCCAGCCGGCGCATGGTCAGCGCCTCGTAGCCCTCCGTGGCGACCACGTCCAGCGCGGTGTCGACGACCTGTTCCACGGTGATCGGGGCCTTGCGGCGTCGCGGCCTGGGGTCGGCTCCGGCCTCGGGGTTCGGCGGCTGGTGGCGCGCCGCGCGTCGCTCTCTCGGGTTCACCCGGCCATCATAGCTTGACGCGAACACTGTTCGTATATAGAACACTGTTCGTGACAGTCAATCTGAAGCAGGATGTGGACGTGACCGTGGTCGGCGCCGGGCCGGTGGGCCTCGTGCTCGCCGCGGAACTGGCGCTCTCCGGGGCGACGGTGCAGGTGATCGAGCGACTGGCCGAGCCGAGCGGGGCGATGAAGGCGGGGTCGATCAATGTGCCGACGGCCGAGGCACTGGACCGCCGCGGCCAGCTGCCCGCCGCCGAGAAGGTGCAACGAGAGCTCCTCGAACGGGCGGGCGCGGTCGCCCGCGCGGCCGGCGGCGGGCCGAACGATGCCGGCCGGGGAGCGTCCGAGTCGCGGTTCACCGGGCATTTCGCGGGGATGATCCTCGATGCCGGCCTGGTGGACTGGTCGGATGCCGACCTCGCCGCGCACGCCTCGGTCGACGGAGCGAGGGTGGTCCCGCAGCGTGAGCTGGAGGAACTGCTGGCCGACCATGTCGCGCGACTGGGCGTACCCGTGTGTCGCGGGGTGGAGGTCACCACACTCGAGGACACCGGCGACGGCGTGCTCGTCGGCACCACCGTCGGTGCGGTGCGCACCGGGTGGCTGGTCGGGTGCGACGGCGGGCGCAGTACCGTGCGCCGCCTCGCGGGCATCGAATTCCCCGGCACCGACCCCGAACTCACCGGACACCTGGCGGTCGCCGACATCGCCGACCCCGAGAAGCTCGCGAGCGGATGGGCGTGGTCGACGCGGGGCGCGTACCGCCACGGGCCGCAGCCCGGGCGGGTCGTCACGGTGGAGTTCGACCGTGCTCCCGCCGACCGGTCGGCGCCGGTCACCCTGGACGAGTTGCAGACCAGCCTGCGCCGGGTCTCGGGCACCGACGTCACGCTGACCGCGTTGCGCGGCGCCGCGACCCGCTGGAGCGACAACGCCCGCCAGGCGGCGGCCTACCGGTCGGGGCGGGTGCTGCTGGCCGGCGACGCCGCGCACGTGCACTCGCCGTTCGGAGGGCAGGGGCTCAATCTCGGGGTCGGCGACGCGATGAACCTCGGTTGGAAGCTCGGTGCCGTGGTCGGCGGGTGGGCACCCGAAGGGCTGCTCGACACCTACGACGCCGAGCGCCGTCCCGTCGGCGCCTGGGTGCTGGACTGGACGCGGGCTCAGATCGCGGTACTGCGCGGGGACCCGAGGTCGGCCGCGCTGCGGGAGGTCGTGGGCGATCTGCTGAGCACCCGGGACGGCACGACCTACGCCGTCAAGAAGATCGCCGGCGTGACACAGCGCATCGACCTGGCCGGCGACCATCCGCTGGTCGGCCGGTACGCCCCCGACCTGCGCCTGACAGACGGCTCCCGGCTGGCCGACCACGGTCACGGCGGCGGGTTCCTGCTGCTCGACCGCACTCCGGAGGGGGCGCTTGCCCGCGCCGCGGCGGCCTGGGCCGGGCGGGTGAGGAGCGTGACCGACGCCCACGCGACGCCGACCGGGGTGCTGGTCCGCCCGGACGGGGTGGTCGCCTGGGCCTCCGACGCCACCGCCGGCTCCGCCGTCACCGGCCTCGAAGCGACCCTGCGCCGATGGGCCGGCGCGCCGTCACCCGCACAGGAGCGCGAGCCGGTGGGCTGACCTGCTGTCCGCGTCGAGCCGGCCGAGGGCAGCGGATCGGGCCGGAGCGGGACGCCCGCCCCGGCCGCACGGCCTCAGCCGCCGTATGCCCCCGAAGCCGTCAGCCGCAATGCCGTGTCGATGAGCGGAACGTGACTGAAGGCCTGCGGGAAGTTGCCGACCTGGCGCTGCAGGCGCGGGTCCCACTCCTCGGCGAGCAGGCCGAGGTCGTTGCGGAGGGAGAGGAGCTTCTCGAAGAGCTTCCGCGCCTCGTCCACCCGGCCGATCATCGCGAGGTCGTCCGCCATCCAGAACGAGCAGGCCAGGAAGGCCCCTTCGTCACCGGGGAGGCCGTCGACGCCTTCGTCGCCGCCCGAGGTCGGGTAGCGCAGGATGAAGCCGTCCGGCGTGGACAGCTCGCGCTGGATCGCTTCGATGGTGCCGATGACCCGCTTGTCGTCGGGCGGCAGAAAGCCCATCTGCGGGATGAGGAGCAGCGAGGCGTCCAGCTCCTTCGAGCCGTACGACTGCGTGAAGGTGTTGCGCTCCTTGTCGTAGCCCTTCTCGCACACGTCCCGGTGGATGTCGTCGCGCACCTCACGCCAGCGCTCCAGCGGGCCGTCCGCGTCTCCGGACTCGATGAGCTTGATGGTGCGGTCGACGGCGACCCAGGCCATGACCTTGGAGTGCACGAAGTGGCGGCGCGGGCCGCGCACCTCCCAGATGCCCTCGTCCGGCTCGTCCCAGTGCTGCTCCAGATAGCGGATCAGCTTGAGCTGGAGCAGGGAGGCGTAGTCGCTGCGGGCCAGGCCCGTCATATGGCCCAGGTGCAGGGCCTCGGTGACCTCGCCGTACACGTCGAGCTGGAGCTGGTGGGCCGCGCCGTTGCCGACGCGGACCGGTGCCGAGTTCTCGTAGCCCGGCAGCCAGTCCAGTTCGGCCTCGCCGAGCTCGCGCTCGCCCGCGATGCCGTACATGATCTGCAGGTTCTCGGGGTCACCGGCCACCGCGCGCAGCAGCCACTCGCGCCAGGCGCGGGCCTCCTCGCGGTAGCCCGTGCGCAGGAGGGAGGAGAGGGTGATCGCCGCGTCGCGCAGCCAGGTGTAGCGGTAGTCCCAGTTGCGGACGCCGCCGATGTCCTCGGGGAGGGAGGTCGTCGGCGCGGCGACGATGCCGCCCGTCGGCGCGTACGTCAGGGCCTTCAGCGTGATCAGGGAGCGGATCACCGCCTCGCGGTACGGGCCGTGGTACGTGCAGTGCTCCACCCACTCCCGCCAGAACTCCTCCGTCGCCTCCAGCGAGGCCTCCGGCTCCGGCAGCGGCGGCGGCTGCTTGTGCGAGGGCTCCCACGAGATCGTGAACGCGATCCGGTCACCCGGGGCGACCGTGAAGTCCGAGTACGTGGTCAGCGACTTGCCGTAGGTCTCGCACTCGGTGTCGTACCAGACCGAGTCGGGGCCCGCGACGGCGACCGTGCGCCCGTCGTGCTTGTGCACCCACGGCACGACACGGCCGTAGGAGAAACGCATCCGGAGGGCCGAGCGCATCGGGACGCGGCCCGAGATGCCCTCGACGATGCGGATCAGCTGGGGGGCGCCGTCACGCGGGGGCATGAAATCGGTCACCCGCACCGTGCCGCGCGGGGTGTCCCACTCGGATTCCAGGATCAGCGAGTCGCCGCGGTAGGTGCGCCGGGCGGCCGTCGGGGGCTGCGCGTCGGAGGCGTGGGCGGGGCCCAGGCGCCAGAATCCGTGTTCCTCGGTGCCCAGCAGACCGGCGAAGATGGCGTGCGAGTCGAAGCGGGGCAGGCACAGCCAGTCCACTGTGCCGTCCCGGCAGACCAAGGCGGCGGTCTGCATGTCTCCGATGAGTGCGTAATCTTCGATGCGCCCGGCCACGTGCAACTCCAGTCGAACGGCCACGTCACCCCCGTGGGAATGGGGGCTGTCGCTTATTGCGGTCAAGGGGTCGTTGTAATGCGTCGTTGAGCGGTGAAGCAAAGCAGTCGTCCTTGCCGTGTGGCAAAACGACAATTGATGCTCAACGAACTGACGAGCTCTCGTTGTTCCGGTCATCACGTGCGGGGGTGGTGACGTGTACCCGGCCGGGCTCGGCAGCGAGTGTCCGAGCAGGATACGACGCACGTAGATGATCTGTGTGCCCCTCCGGGCAACCCGGATCGGCCGAACAGGTGAGCAACGGGGGGAAAGAGCTGAGAGAGTGCGGGTCTGTGGCGGCCCGTGTGCGGAGCGTGGCCGGAAGCCATCTCGCCGAGGCGCTGATACCCTGGTAGCCCGTGGACCGGTGGGCACGAAACCCCCGAACCGCAGCGACGGCGACCACCGGGATTCCGGCACGGCAGCCGTACCGCCCTCCAGATCGCGACCACGGGAGCCCCCTCTTGGCCATGCCGCCGAAAGCTACGACGACCAAGCACATCTTCGTCACCGGGGGTGTCGCCTCCTCGCTCGGCAAGGGCCTGACGGCCTCCAGCCTGGGCATGCTGCTCAAGGCCCGCGGCCTCAGGGTGGTCATGCAGAAGCTCGACCCGTATCTGAACGTCGACCCGGGCACGATGAACCCCTTCCAGCACGGTGAGGTCTTCGTCACCAACGACGGCGCCGAGACCGATCTGGACATCGGACACTACGAGCGGTTCCTCGATCGCGACTTGGACGGCAGCGCCAACGTCACCACCGGCCAGGTCTACTCGACGGTGATCGCCAAGGAGCGGCGCGGCGAGTACCTGGGCGACACCGTGCAGGTCATCCCGCACATCACGAACGAGATCAAGCACCGCATCCGCCGTATGGCCACGGACGAGGTCGACGTCGTCATCACCGAGGTCGGCGGCACGGTCGGCGACATCGAGTCCCTGCCGTTCCTGGAGACGGTCCGCCAGGTCCGCCACGAGGTCGGCCGGGACAACGTCTTCGTCGTCCACATCTCCCTCCTGCCCTACATCGGCCCGTCGGGAGAGCTGAAGACGAAGCCGACCCAGCACTCGGTTGCGGCCCTCAGGAACATCGGTATCCAGCCGGACGCCATCGTGCTGCGCTGCGACCGTGAGGTCCCCACCGCGATCAAGCGCAAGATCTCCCTGATGTGCGACGTCGACGAGGCCGCCGTGGTCGCCTGCCCCGACGCCCGCTCGATCTACGACATCCCCAAGACCGTGCACGGCGAGGGCCTGGACGCCTACGTGGTCCGCAAGCTGGACCTGCCGTTCCGCGACGTGGACTGGACGACCTGGGACGACCTGCTCGACCGCGTCCACAACCCCGACCACGAGATCACCCTCGCCCTGGTCGGCAAGTACATCGACCTGCCCGACGCGTATCTGTCGGTGACCGAGGCGCTGCGCGCCGGCGGCTTCGCCAACAAGGCCCGCGTCAAGATCAAGTGGGTCACGTCCGACGACTGCAGGACTCCGGCCGGCGCGGCGGCCCAGCTTTCCGACGTGGACGGCATCTGCATCCCCGGCGGCTTCGGCGACCGCGGTGTGCTCGGCAAGGTCGGCGCGATCAAGTACGCCCGCGAGAACAGGATCCCGCTGCTCGGCCTCTGCCTGGGCCTGCAGTGCATCGTGATCGAGGCCGCCCGCAACCTGGCCGACATCCCGGACGCCAACTCCACCGAGTTCGACGCCGCCACCGGCCACCCGGTCATCTCCACCATGGCCGAGCAGCTCGACATCGTCGCCGGCGAGGGCGACATGGGCGGCACGATGCGCCTGGGCATGTACCCGGCCAAGCTGGCCGAGGGCTCCATCGTGCGTGAGGTGTACGACGGCAAGGAGTACGTCGAGGAGCGGCACCGTCACCGCTACGAGGTCAACAACGCCTACCGCGCGGAGCTGGAAAAGAAGGCGGGCATCCTGTTTTCCGGCACTTCGCCGGACGGCAAGCTCGTCGAGTACGTGGAGTACCCGCGGGAGGCGCACCCTTACCTGGTCGCCACCCAGGCGCACCCCGAGCTGCGCTCGCGCCCGACGCGCCCGCACCCCCTCTTCGCGGGCCTGGTGAAGGCCGCGGTCGAGCGGAAGAGTTCCGAGTAACACGAGAGTTGTACGGTGGCCGGGGTGCTCGCATTCAAAGGTGAGCACCCCGGCTTCATTTGTTTTACCGGCTTCATTTGTTTCAAGGGCGCGGAAGGACAGGGCATGACGATCAAGGACACTCCCGAGGAGTGGGAGATCCGGGCGACGGAGACCCCCTTCCGGGGCAACAAGACCTCTGTCCGCACGGACGACGTGGTCATGCCCGACGGCTCGGTCGTCCACCGCGACTACCAGGTCCACCCCGGCTCGGTCGCCGTCCTCGCCCTCGACGACGCCGGGCGTGTCCTGGTCATCCGCCAGTACCGGCACCCCGTACGGCAGAAGCTGTGGGAGATCCCGGCCGGGCTGCTGGACGTCCCCGGCGAGAACCCGCTGCACGCCGCCCAGCGTGAGCTGTACGAAGAGGCGCACGTCAAGGCGGAGGACTGGCGGGTGCTGACCGACGTGTACACCACGCCGGGCGGCTGCGACGAGGCCGTGCGGATCTTCCTCGCCCGCGATCTGTCGGAGGCGGAGGGGGAGCGCTTCGAGGTCGAGCACGAGGAGATGGACCTGGAGTACGCGCGCGTGCCGGTCGAGGAGCTCGTGCGGGGTGTGCTGGCGGGGGAGTTGCACAACAACTGCCTTGTGGTGGGGGTGCTTTCGCTTGTCGCCGCGCAGAGGGGGGACGGGCTGGACGCATTGCGGTCGGCGGAAGTCGAGTGGCCGGCCCGTCCGTTCGAGTCCTGAACCCGACAGACCACCAACGGTGTGACCATCTGCTGATCCGATCGGGCGATGTCGCCGCCGCGCTCCACCAGGACCGTTGCAGAGCGTGAACTAGGCTCTGGGCATGCCCGGACCGGGGTCCCGGCGGGCTTGCGCGTGCGTGGGACGGGAGTGTGGCCCGTGGCGGATCAGGCGGTGGAGACAGGCGGCGTACGGCTGTCCGGGGACGCTGCTGCGGAGAGTCAGTTCCTGGGCCGGACAAGGGAGTTGAAGGAGCTGCGCGCCGACATCGAGCGCGCGGGACTCGACACCCTGTCGGGCAAGAAGCCGCCACGCGCGCGCGTGCTGCTCATCGCCGGCCGTCCCGGCTCGGGACGGACGGCGCTCGCCGAGGAACTCGTACGACAGGTTGCGGACCGTTACGACGACGGGGTGCTGCGCGCCCGGCTCAGCGAGCCCGACGGCACCCCCGTCCCGGTCGAGCACACCGCCCGTGAGCTGCTCGCCGCCCTGCAGCGGCCGACCCCCGCCGGAGCCGCCGCCGACGACCTCAGCGAGGCGCTCCGCGAGGCCCTCGCCGACCGCCGGACGCTGATCCTGCTCGACGACGCGGCCGACGCCGAGCAGGTCGACGCCCTCCTCCCGGACACGCCCGACTCCCTGGTCGTCGCCGTCTCCCACGGCCCCCTCACCGGCATCTCCGACGTCCGCCCCTGCACGCTGGGCGGTCTCGACACCAAGTCCGCCCTGGAGCTGCTCACCCGGCACACCGGCTCGGTCCGCATCACCGTGGACCCGCGGGCCGCCGAGGGCCTGGTCGAGGAGTGTCAGGGGCAGCCCGCCGCGCTGGAGCTCGCGGGCGGCTGGCTCGCCGCCCGGCCCAAGGCCGCCGTCGCCGACCTCGCCAAGCATCTGCACACCGAGGGCGACGAGGGCACCCCGCTCAGCCGGGTCTTCAAGCTCGCCTACGGCTCGCTGCCCCCGACGGCCGCCCGGATACTGCGACTGCTCTCCCTCGCCCCGGCCGGCCTGGTCGACCCGCACACCGCCTCCGCGCTGGCCGGCTGCTCGGTGAACGGCGCCCGCACCACCCTGGACGACTTCGTCGCCCTCGGCTTCCTGCACGCCGTGGAGTCACCGCTCCCGCAGTACCAGGTCCCGGCCTGTCTGCACCCCCTGCTCAAGGCCCTCGCCGAGACCCAGGACCGCCCCGGTGAGCTGCAACTGGCCCGGGCCCGGATGCTGGAGCGCACGGTACGGCTGCTGCAGTCCTCCCGGGCGATCACCGAGACCGACAACCCCGAGGCCCGCGAGAAGCTCCAGGGCATGCCGCGCTCCCTGCGCTTCCCGAGCCCCCGGGCCGCCGAGGACTGGCTGCGCCTCCGCCGTCCCGCGCTGCTGGCCGCCGCCCGGGCCGCGGTGGCCGACGGTGAGCTGGACACCCTGGCCCGAAGGCTGATGTCCCAGCTGGTCAGGGCGATGGTCGCGCACTTCGGCATGCAGGCGGCCGCGCCCGACCTGTACGGCATTCACGGGCTCGTCCTCGATGTCGCCGAGCGCCGGAAGCTGCCCCGGGAGAAGGCGGCGGCGCTGCTGAACCTGGGCGATCTCGATGCCCAGACCGGGCGTACGGCGGACGCGCTGGCGCGATATCGGTCCGCTCTGGATGCCGGACGCCAGGCGAATGACCCGTATGCGACCGGTCGCGCAATGGAATCCGTAGGTGGTGCGCATCTGGAGCTCGGAGACTACGACCGGGCCGCCGACTGGTTCGGCCGCGCCCTCGCCCAGCGGCTGGCCCGGGACGAGCGCACGGACGCCGCCCGGCTGTACGGCCGTATCGCCGCCGCGCACACCTACGCGGGCCGCTACGGCGAGGCCCTGCGGAACTGGCGGGCCGCGGTCGCCGGGTACCGCAAGGACGGTGATGTGGCCGCCCACGCAAGGGCGTTGAGCGAGCTCGCACGGGTCCAGGAGTACGCCGGACGCCCAGAGGAGTCGCTGCACACCTGCCACGAGGCGCTGGACCTCGCGCGCCGCGCCGAGGACGTACGGCTGCAGGCGGCGCTCCAGCTGCGGCTCGCCGACACGCTGGAGCGCCGCGGCGATCCCGCCGCCGCCCGGCTGCACCGGGGCACGGCCGAGCGGCTGCTGGGGGAGGACCCCGAGGCCCAGGAATGCGAGGCATCCGAGCAGCCCGAAGAGATCGAAGTGCCGAAACAAGTCGCTGACGCCTGCGAAATCCGTAGTACATCCATCGAAGATTGATGCAATGAAAGGCTAGACAGCGGGAACGCCTTCATTAGACTGGCTCTGCCGCACCTTCTCCTGCGGTGTCTCCCGGTGTGCTCACGCATGCCTGGGTATGTGTTGTATTGCCCCACATCCACTGAGCCAAGGACCGTGATCGACGTGAAGGTCGGCATCCCCCGCGAGGTCAAGAACAACGAGTTCCGGGTGGCCATCACCCCCGCCGGTGTGCACGAGCTGGTGCGCCACGGCCACCAGGTCGTCATCGAGCGGGGCGCCGGCCTCGGGTCGTCGATCCCGGACGAGGAGTACGTCGCCGCGGGCGCCAAGATCCTCGCCGGCGCCGACGAGGTGTGGGCCACCGCCGACCTGCTGCTCAAGGTCAAGGAGCCCATCGCGGAGGAGTACGACCGCCTCCGCAAGGACCAGACGCTCTTCACGTACCTGCACCTCGCCGCCTCCAAGGAGTGCACCGACGCGCTCATCGAGTCCGGCACCACCGCGATCGCGTACGAGACCGTCGAGCTGCCCTCCCGTGCCCTCCCGCTGCTCGCCCCGATGTCCGAGGTCGCGGGCCGGCTCGCCCCGCAGGTCGGTGCCTACCACCTGATGCGCTCGGTCGGCGGCCGCGGTGTGCTCCCCGGCGGTGTCCCCGGCACCCAGCCCGCGCGGGCCGTCGTCATCGGCGGCGGTGTCTCCGGCTGGAACGCCACGCAGATCGCCGTCGGCATGGGCTTCCACGTCACGCTGCTCGACCGCGACATCAACAAGCTGCGCGAGGCCGACAAGGTCTTCGGCACCCAGGTCCGGGCGATCATGTCCAACTCCTTCGAGCTGGAGAAGGCCGTCCTCGACGCCGACCTCGTCATCGGCGCGGTCCTCATCCCGGGCGCCAAGGCCCCGAAGCTGGTCACCAACGAGCTCGTCGCCCGGATGAAGCCGGGAAGTGTTCTTGTCGACATCGCGATCGACCAGGGCGGCTGCTTCGAGGACTCCCGCCCCACGACGCACGCCGAGCCGACCTTCCGGGTCCACGACTCGGTCTTCTACTGCGTCGCCAACATGCCCGGCGCGGTGCCCAACACCTCGACCTACGCGCTCACCAACGCCACGCTGCCGTACATCGTCGAACTCGCCGACCACGGCTGGGTGGAGGCGCTGCGCCGCGACCCCGCGCTCGCCAAGGGCCTCAACACCCATGACGGCAAGGTCGTTTACCGCGAGGTCGCGGAGGCGCACGGGTTGGAGCACGTGGAGCTGGAGACGCTGCTCGGCTGACGTGCGACGTTAAGTCTCCTTTTGGTAAAGGTCGATACGTCAACACAGGTCGTCAACACCGCACGCTCGGCCGGATCTTGTCCCACAAGGTCCGGCCGAGTGTGTGTATGGTCACTTTGCGGCTCTAGGTCAACTCGCCTCGAACGTAACCCTTGGACCGATTCGTACACCGGCGAAACCTGCCGTGCGACGGCCGTACGCCCTTGACAGAGGGATGTTTCATTGCCGACACATCCTGCCGGGTCCGGCGGATTGTGTTGCTGCGGACGCCCGACACGCCATAGAGTCGCCAACCGTCGGCATGGTGCCACGCTGACCTGTCTAGAAATTTCCTGGTCACCAAGGAGGTAAGACGACTTGTGAATGAGTCGACATTTTCTCCCGGGGGTGGTCAACCAGGAACGCCGGTACGGGGCCAGGACCCCGAGGGGTTCGAGGCTGTCGGCTCCGTCGCTGTGCGCACCTTCGCAGCCCGTCAGAGCCCGGGTCCGCAGCTGATCCGGACTGCACACCAGAGCATGGATGGCCATCACGTGAACGCCATGGCCGGCGACGGAAGTGGCGCGCCCCACAACCACTTCGCCGACTACGACGAACTGCCCGAGGGGCACTTCTACGATCCCGACGCGGAGTACGAGCCCGACCCCGAGTACGCGGCCACGCTCGCGCCCGACGCTGCCCGGCAGCGCCGTGAGCGCGTCGGCCCGACCGGGCGTCCGCTGCCGTACTTCCCGATCCCGGGTCCACTGACCAGCCACGGTCCCGCGACGATCATCGCGATGTGCAACCAGAAGGGCGGCGTCGGCAAGACCACGTCGACCATCAACCTGGGTGCCGCGCTCGCGGAGTACGGCCGACGCGTGCTGCTCGTGGACTTCGACCCGCAGGGCGCGCTGTCGGTGGGTCTCGGCGTCAACCCGATGGAGCTGGACCTCACCGTCTACAACCTGCTCATGGAGCGGGGCATGGCGGCCGACGAGGTGCTCCTGAAGACGGCGGTCCCGAACATGGACCTGCTGCCCAGCAACATCGACCTGTCCGCCGCCGAGGTCCAGCTGGTCTCCGAGGTCGCGCGCGAGTCGACGCTGCAGCGGGCCCTGAAGCCGCTGATGTCCGACTACGACTACATCGTGATCGACTGTCAGCCCTCGCTCGGCCTGCTCACCGTCAACGCCCTGACGGCCGCGCACAAGGTGATAGTTCCTCTGGAGTGCGAGTTCTTCGCTCTTCGTGGTGTCGCGCTGCTGACGGAGACCATCGAGAAGGTCCAGGAGCGGCTCAACCCGGAGCTGGAGCTCGACGGGATCCTCGCCACGATGTACGACTCGCGCACCGTGCACAGCCGTGAGGTGCTCGCGCGTGTCGTCGAGGCGTTCGACGACCACGTCTACCACACGGTCATCGGGCGCACGGTCCGCTTCCCGGAGACCACGGTCGCCGGTGAACCGATCACCACGTACGCCTCCAACTCCGTCGGCGCCGCCGCCTACCGCCAGCTCGCCAGGGAGGTGCTCGCCCGGTGTCACGCCGAGTGAGTCTGCCGGGGGCCGACGAACTCTTCCGTACGACAGGGGGAATGGCGCTCCAGCCGTCCACTCCGCGGCGGGGGGCCAACGGCGAAGCCCGTGTGCCCGCGCCCGCGGGGGAGAGCGATCCGGCCGCGGCCGGATCGCCCGAGGACGCACCGCAGTCGGTGCCCGCCCAGGGCGGCGACGGCGAGGGCGCGGAGCATGTGGCGGCGGAGCCGGAACCGATCGACGCCGGGCAGTCCCGCGCCCGGGCCGCGGAGCGCTCCGGGCGAGGTCAGACGGCGCAGGAAGGTTCTGTCCCCGCCGCCGGCGCCCAGCCGCGCAAGCGCGGTCGGTCGTCGCCCTCGCGCCGCCCGAGCGGACGTGAGCGGCACGACGAGAAGATCACCGTGTACGTGTCCGCCGAGGAGCTGATGGACCTGGAGCACGCGCGCCTGGTGCTGCGGGGCGAGCACGGGCTCGCGGTCGACCGCGGGCGGATCGTCCGGGAGGCGGTGGCCGTGGTGCTGGCGGATCTGGAGTCCCGCGGGGACGCGAGCATTCTCGTACGTCGGCTGCGGGGGCGGTAGGCGGTAGCCTGCGGGGGCCATGACCTCGAACGACGTTCCCGTCCCCGGCACCGGCGGCTCCGCCGGGCGTCGGCGTGCGCTGGGGCGGGGGGCGGCCGCTCCCCAGGTCGAACCGGTGGCTCCCGTCGAGGAGCTCCCGGTGCAGGAGCCTCCGGTTGCCGAGGAGCTTCCTGTCGAGGAACCTCCCGCCGAGGAGCCTCCGGTCGCCGCGCCGGAGCCCGAAGAGCCCCAGGAGTCGGAAGAGCCCCAGGAGTCGTCCGACGGCGTCTTCAAGGTGCGCCTCTCCAACTTCGAGGGCCCCTTCGATCTGCTGCTCCAGCTGATCTCCAAGCACAAGCTCGACGTCACCGAGGTCGCCCTGTCGAAGGTGACCGACGAGTTCATGGCCCACATCCGGGCCATGGGGTCGGACTGGGACCTGGACGAGACGACCGAGTTCCTGGTCGTCGCCGCCACGCTGCTCGACCTCAAGGCCGCACGGCTGCTGCCCTCCGCCGAGGTCGAGGACGAGGGCGATCTCGCGCTGCTGGAGGCCCGGGACCTGCTGTTCGCCCGGCTGCTCCAGTACCGCGCCTACAAGCAGATCGCCGACATCTTCAACGCCCGCCTCGACGAGGAGGCCCGGCGCTACCCCCGTACCGTCGGACTCGAGCCGCACCACGCCGAGCTGCTGCCCGAGGTCGTCATCAGCATCGGGCCGGAGGGGTTCGCCAGGCTCGCGGTCAAGGCGATGCAGCCCAAGCCGAAGCCGCAGGTGTACGTCGACCACATCCACGCGCCGCTGGTCAGCGTGCAGGAGCAGGCCGGCATCGTGGTCGCGCGGCTGCGGGAACTCGGCGAGGCCAGCTTCCGGGCCCTGGTCGAGGACACCGACGACACGCTGACCGTCGTAGCGCGATTCCTGGCTCTGCTGGAGCTGTACCGGGAGAAGGCCGTCGCGCTGGAGCAGGAGGCGGCCCTCGGGGAGCTGATCGTGCGGTGGACCGGTGGCGCGGGGGACGAGACGCCGACGGTGACCGACGAGTTCGACCGGCCGCCCGAGGTGCCCAAGGACGAAGGCAAGAAGGAGAAGGCGTGAGCGAGGAGACGACCGAGCTTCCGGCGGGGCTCCGTAGCGCAGCCGATCTCGACCTCAAGCCCGCCCTGGAGGCGGTCCTCATGGTCGTGGACGAGCCCGCGACCGAGGAGCACCTCGCGAAGATCCTGGAGCGGCCCAAGCGGCGGATCGCCGACGCGTTGCGGGAGCTGTCCGACGAGTACGCGGTGCAGCGGCGCGGCTTCGAGCTGCGGTTCGTCGCGGGTGGATGGCGGTTCTACAGCCGGGCCGAGTACGCGCCGGCCGTGGAAAGGCTGGTGCTGGACGGCCAGACCGCCCGTCTCACCCAGGCCGCCCTGGAGACCCTCGCCGTCGTCGCGTACCGCCAGCCGGTGAGCCGCAGCCGCGTCTCGGCCGTACGAGGAGTCAACTGCGACGGGGTCATGCGGACCCTCCTGCAGCGGGGTCTGGTCGAGGAGGCGGGCACGGAACCCGAAACAGGTGCGATCCTGTACAGGACGACGAACTACTTCCTGGAGCGGATGGGCCTGCGCGGTCTGGACGAGCTCCCGGAGCTCGCGCCCTTCCTCCCGGAGGCGGAGGCGATCGAGGCCGAGACCCAGGAAGGGGTGCCGTCGTTCGATCCGGATGCTCCGGACCCGGACGACGGGCCCCCGTCGACCATGACTGACACGACGACGACGGAACTTTGATGCGAAGCAGCGGCAGCGGCAAGAGTGGTGGGCAGGGCGGACGCGGTAACTACCGCGGGGCCGGCAACGGCAGGGACCAGAAGCAGGGCGGTCAGGGCGGCCGTCCGCGCAAGCCCCGCCCCGAGGAGCGCCGCTACGACGTGGGCCCCGGCGCCACGCAGGACGGGCCCAAGTCCGGGCGCGGCGGCTCCGCGCGCGGGGGCGCCAAGGGCGGCCCGAAGCAGTCCCAGCAGGGCGGGCGCGGCCGTACCGCGCCCGGCACCTCGCGCGAGTACGAGGCTCGGGCGGAGGAGCGGAACAGGGAGCGGTACGCGGGCAAGAAGGACGTCAAGCTGCCCAAGACCTTCCCGGGCGCCGAGCAGGAGGGCGAGCGGCTGCAGAAGGTGCTCGCGCGTGCGGGGTACGGCTCCCGGCGTGCCTGCGAGGAGCTGATCGAGCAGGCGCGGGTCGAGGTGAACGGCGAGATCGTCCTGGAGCAGGGCAAGCGGGTCGACCCGGAGAACGACGAGGTGAAGGTCGACGGGCTGACCGTCGCCACGCAGTCGTACCAGTTCTTCTCGCTGAACAAGCCGGCGGGCGTGGTCTCCACCATGGAGGACCCCGAGGGGCGGCAGTGCCTCGGCGACTACGTCACCAACCGCGAGACCCGGCTGTTCCACGTCGGCCGTCTCGACACCGAGACCGAGGGCGTCATCCTGCTCACCAACCACGGTGAGCTGGCGCACCGGCTGACCCACCCCAAGTACGGCGTGAAGAAGACCTACCTCGCCGCGATCGTGGGGCCGATCCCGCGCGACCTGGGCAAGAAGCTCAAGGACGGCATCCAGCTGGACGACGGGTACGCGCGTGCCGACCACTTCCGGGTCGTCGAGCAGACCGGCAAGAACTACCTGGTCGAGGTGACCCTGCACGAGGGGCGCAAGCACATCGTGCGGCGCATGCTGGCGGAGGCGGGGTTCCCGGTCGAGAAGCTGGTGCGGACGTCGTTCGGACCGATCACGTTGGGCGACCAGAAGTCGGGGTGGCTGCGGCGGCTGTCGAACACGGAGGTCGGGATGCTGATGAAGGAAGTCGATCTGTAGCCGGTAGGGGGGTCGGTGCGGCGCCGTCGTGACGGGAGGGTTGTAGAAGCGCGGCACGGGAGGGTTGTAGAAGCGCCGCCCGGGTATTTATAGTCGTAGTGACTATAAAAGGGGGTGGGCGGCTTGGACTACGACAAGTACGCCTACGAACCCTTCGCCGTCACCGTCGACCTCGCCGTCCTCACCGTCCGCGAGGGTGTGCTGCAGGTACTGCTCGTGGAGCGGGGGCAGGAGCCGTACGCCGGGCACTGGGCGTTGCCCGGCGGGTTCGTGGAGCCGGAGGAGTCCGCCGAGACCGCCGCCCGGCGCGAACTCGCCGAGGAGACCGGGCTGTCGGATGTGACCGGGCTGCATCTGGAGCAGTTGCGGACCTACAGCGAGCCCGACCGTGATCCCCGTATGCGGGTCGTGTCCGTGGCCTTCACCGCCCTGCTGCCCGACGCCCCCGAGCCGCACGCCGGAAGTGACGCGGCACGGGCCGAGTGGCTGCCGTACGACTCGGCGCGGCCGCTCGCCTTCGACCACGACCGGATCCTGGCCGATGCCCATGAACGCGTCGGCGCCAAGCTCGAGTACACCTGCCTCGCCACCGCGTTCTGCCCGCCCGAGTTCACCCTCGGCGAGCTGCGGCAGGTGTACGAGACGGTCTGGGGGACCGACCTGGACCGGCCCAACTTCCGCCGCAAGGTGCTCGCCACGCCCGGGTTCGTCGAACCGGTGCCGGGTGCGGCCCGGTTGACCCGCGGGCGCGGCAAACCCGCCGCCCTGTATCGCGCGGGACCGGCCGCAAGCCTCTCGCCGCCCCTCCTCCGACCACCCCGGGAAGGACGCCCCGCATGACCACCACCACGACCGTCGCCAAACGAGCCGCCACCGGCGCGCTCGTCGGGCTCGCCCTCGGCGACGCGCTCGGTTTCCCGACGGAGTTCAACGATGTGCCGTCGATCCTCGCCAAGTGCGGGCCGTGGCGGGAGATGCGGCTGCCGACCCCGGCGATCGTGACCGACGACACGCAGATGACGCTGGCGCTCGGGCACGGGCTGCGGACGGCCATGAACCGCGGGGTACTCGCGCCGACGCTGCTGGAACGGCCGCTGAGAGCGGAGTTCGTGGACTGGTACCGGTCGCCGGAGAACAACCGGGCGCCGGGGAACACCTGTCTGCGGGCCTGCGACCTGCTCAAGGACGAGAGCCGGCTGTGGCAGGACGCCAGTCAGGTCGGCTCCAAGGGGTGCGGGGCCAATATGCGGGTCGCGCCCATCGGGCTGGTTCCCGGACTGAGCGACGAACAGCGGGCGGGTGCCGCTCAGTTGCAGTCCGGGCTGACGCACGGCCATCCGACGGCGCTCGCCGCGTCCGACCTCACCGCCCGTGCCGTACGACTGCTCGCGCACGGCACCGAGCCGGCCGAACTCCTCGGCCTGCTGCGGTCGTACGCCGAGGAGAACCGCTCGCACTACAACCACCGCTGGCTCGGCGATCTGTGGACCCGTGGTCAGGACCCCACCGCCGAGACCTTCATCGCGCGGGGCTGGGACGAGTGCCTGGCGATCCTGGACCGACTCGAGGACGCCGTGCGGACGGCCGACCCGGAGGTCGATCCGTGCCTGGCCACCGGTGCCGGGTGGATCGCCGAAGAGGCCTTCGCCACCGGCCTGTTGTGCTTCCTGCTCTTCACCGACGAGCCCGTGACGGCCATCCGACGGGCCGCGTGCACCTCCGGCGACTCGGACTCCATCGCCTGCCTCACCGGTGCCTTCGCCGGCGCCTGGCTCGGCGCCGACGCCTGGCCGACGGACTGGGCCGACCGCATCGAGTACCGGGGCGACCTGATGACCCTCGGGGCGCTCTGGGACGCCTGAGCGGTCACGCCCGTCACGCGAGGCGGATCGAGTCTCCGGTCACCTGGATCTGCTCCGCGGGCAGCGGCTTCGGTGCCGGGCCGCCGGCCACCGAGCCGTCGGCGATGCGGTACTTGCTGCCGTGGCAGGGGCAGTTGATGGTGCCGCCCTTGACCGCGGACACCGTGCAGCCCAGGTGGGTGCAGATCGCCGAGAAGGCCTTGAACTCGTCCTTCTTGGGCTGGGTGACGACGACCTTCTCGTCCTTGAAGATCTTGCCGCCGCCGACCGGGATGTCGGTGGTCTTCGCCAGTTCCTGGCCGCCGGAGGCGTTCGCCGAGGACGAGCCCGAGCCGCTGTTGCTGTCGCCGTACTTGCTGCAGCCCGCGGCGAGCGCGGCCGCGCCCGTCGCGAGGAGAACCGTGCGCCGCGTCTCGCGGTGGGTCATGTCGTCACTCCGAACGTGCGGAAGAACCAGAGGGCGGAGGTCAGCCAGATGAGGGTGAGGACCGAGAAGACCAGCCCGCCGACGAACGGCAGCAGCCAACCGGGGAGCCGCTCCGCGCGGAGCAGCAGCATCTTGGCGCTGAAGGCACCGAAGAAGAAGCAACCCAGGACGGAGTGCCACATCACGCGTGTCGAGTAGGTCTGGTAGCCCAGCGCGTAGAGACAGTGCACGGCGACCGGGACGGCCACGAGGAACGCGATGCGGCCCGACCAGCGGTGCAGCTTCGCCGACCAGCGCGGGCCCGGCAGCCTGCCGTAGACCATGAAGGCGCTGACCAGCTGGATCAGTGCGAAGAAGAAGGCGATCGAGGCCAGCCACGACTTCACCGCGCCCGTGCTGCTGAAACCGGCGAGGTTGAAGGCGGTGCCGGCCGGGTCGTGGGTCTTGCCGTACACCCCGAGCCCGACCGCCACCGCGGCGGCGACCAGGGCCGGGACCAGATAGCGGGCCGGGCTCGGCGCGCGGTGGGCCGGTGGTGGGGGCGGAAAACTCTGGGTGGCGGCGTTCGGGTCGGCGCTCATGTCGGCTCCCTGGGCAGGAGGAGAAGGTCAGGGCGTTACGGGATGTGCCGTGAGCTGCTGGCCGTCGACCGTGGTCACGCCCGTCTCCGGGTCGATGGTGGGCGCGGCCGAGGGCGCTCCGTCGCGGGTGACGATGCCGACCTGCTTGCCGCCGGGCAGGACGATCCAGCCGCCGACGATCTTCGCGCCGGCCACCTGGCTGTTCGCCCGGTAGAGCCCGGACGGCTTCTTCGCCTTGTCGATGGTGAACGTGTAGTGCCCGCCGGCGAGCTCCGCGGTGCCGCGGAGCTGCTTGTTCCCCTTCGGCGTGGCGTTCAGCTTCGCGCCGTGGTCACCGGTCAGGCTCAGGCTGCCGTCGTCCTTCACGTCACCCTGCAGCCACGACTCGATGTTGTGGCCGTCGCAGAAGTACGCGATCGCCTTGCCGCCGCGCAGCGAGACGGCCACCGCGGAGGAGTCGTCGTCCGTACGGCCCGTGTAGACACCGCTGGGTGCCGCCGTCCGGGACGGCGAGGGGCTGGGTGACCGGCTCGTGGTGGAGGGAGTCGGTGACGCCGAGACGGCCGGTGACTTCTCCTTGTACGGGGACGAGACGGTCTTCGTCCCCGTGGTCGCGTTGAGTGTGAGCATGAACAGGCCGAACAGCAGTCCCGCGAGCAGAGTCAGCAGCGGTCCAGGACGCTTCATTACGGGCCTCCCCCGAGGCGAGTTTCCTGCCATGAGAGCGGACCGGCGGGTCCGGCGTAAAGAGGCGCACGGGGTGCACTCGCACCAAGTAGCGGAATAGAGACATTCGGGTGACATTGTCGTAGATCGTCGGGTCGTCTCAGCGGGCGGGCGGCGAGGGCCCGTGCGATCCGGGCTGACTAGGCTGGATGTGCAACGAGCCGGGATGTACAGCAGCAAGGAGTCGAGCCGTGGCGGTACGAGCGGTCCGGGGAGCCGTCCAACTGGAGCGGGACGAGGCCGGGCACATGGACGAGCAGGTCGGGGCCCTGCTCACCGCCGTCCTGGAGCGGAACGAGCTGACCGCCGACGACCTCATCAGCATCTGGTTCACGGCCACGCCGGACCTGCACAGCGACTTCCCGGCGGCCGCCGCGCGCAAGCTCGGCATCGTCGACGTGCCGCTGATCTGCGCCCAGGAGCTGGACATCGCGGGCGCCATGCCCCGGGTCGTCCGTGTCCTCGCGCACATCGAGTCCGACAAGCCGCGGGCCGACATAGCGCATGTCTACCTCGGTGCCGCGGCCGCTCTGCGCAAGGACATCGCCCAGTGAGAACCGCACTCGTCATCGGCACCGGCCTCATCGGTACGTCCGCCGCGCTCGCCCTGGCCAAGCGGGGCGTCGTCGTCCACCTCACCGACCACGACCCCGAGCAGGCCCGTACGGCGGCCGCTCTCGGCGCCGGCACGGACGAGGCGCCCGACGGGCCGGTCGACCTCGCGATCGTCGCCGCGCCGCCCGCGCATGTGGCGGGGGTGCTGGCCGACGCCATGCGGCGGGGTGTGGCCCGTGGCTACATCGACGTGGCCAGCGTCAAGGGGGGCCCGCGGCGGGAGCTGGAGGCGCTGGGCCTGGAGCTGTCGTCCTACATCGGCACCCACCCCATGTCCGGCCGTGAGAGGTCCGGTCCGCTGGCCGCGACCGCCGACCTCTTCGAGGGCCGGCCGTGGGTGCTGACGCCGACCCGGGACACCGACACCGAGGTGCTGAACCTCGCCCTGGAGCTGGTCTCGCACTGCCGGGCGGTTCCGGTGGTGATGGACGCGGACGCCCATGACCGTGCGGTGGCGCTGGTGTCGCACATGCCCCACCTGGTGTCCAGCATGGTCGCCGCGCGGCTGGAGAACGCGGAGGAGGCGGCCGTACGGCTGTGCGGGCAGGGCATCCGGGACGTGACCCGGATCGCCGCCTCCGACCCCCGGATGTGGATCGACATCCTGTCGGCCAATCCCGGGCCGGTGGCGGACCTGCTGTCGGACGTCGCCGCGGATCTGGACGAGACGGTGCAGGCGCTGCGGTCCCTCCAGTCCTCGGACGAGGCCAAGCGGCGCGAGGGCACGTCCGGTATCGAGGACGTGCTGCGGCGCGGGAACGCCGGGCAGGTGCGGGTGCCGGGCAAGCACGGGTCGGCTCCGCGGGCGTACGAGATCGTGGCGGTGCTGATCGACGACCAGCCCGGGCAGCTGGCGCGGATCTTCGCGGATGCCGGGCGGGCCGGGGTCAACATCGAGGATGTGCGGATCGAGCATGCGACCGGGCAGCAGGCGGGTCTGGTGCAGCTGATGGTGGAGCCGCAGGCGGCACCCGTGTTGTCGGCGGCGCTGCGGGAGCGGGGCTGGGCGATCCGGCAGTAGGCACCCGGTGTGCCGACTTTCACCGCCCGGCGTCGCTCAGTGCGCGTCCGTACGAGTGACGCGCACCCAGTAACCTTGTGCAGGGCACCTTCGCGCCCCACACACCCACCGCACCGCACCAGGAAGGTGTCCTCCCGTGGAAAACGGCGCCGCCCAGCCCGTGATCGTCGCCATCGACGGTCCTTCCGGCACCGGCAAGTCGAGCACGTCGAAGGCCGTTGCCGCGCAGCTCGGCCTGAGCTACCTGGACACCGGTGCCCAGTATCGGGCGATCACCTGGTGGATGGTGACCAACGGGATCGACATCGAGGACCCGTCCGCGATCGCCGCCGTGGCGGGGAAGGCGGAGATCGTCTCCGGTACGGACCCGAACGACCCGACGATCACCGTGGACGGGACCGACGTGGCCGGGCCGATCCGGACCCAGGAGGTCACCTCCAAGGTCAGTGCGGTCAGTGCGGTGCCCGAGGTGCGGGCGCGGATCACCGAACTGCAGCGGTCCGTCGCGGCCGGCGCGGAGAAGGGGATCGTCGTCGAGGGGCGGGACATCGGTACGACCGTCCTGCCCGACGCCGATCTGAAGATCTTCCTCACCGCCTCGGCCGAGGCCCGTGCGGCCCGCCGCAGCGGCGAGCTGAAGGGCGCCGACGTCAACGCCACCCGTGAGGCCCTGATCAAGCGGGACGCGGCCGACTCCTCCCGCAAGACCTCGCCGCTCGCCAAGGCGGACGACGCGGTCGAGGTGGACACCACCGAGCTCACGCTCCAGCAGGTCATAGAGTGCGTCGTCACCCTCGTCGAGGAGAAGCGGGCCGGGAAGTGACTCAGCCTTCGGAGCGGGGCGCCGAGGTCGGGCGGCGTATCGGCGTGGGCCTGATGTACGGGCTGTGGCGGCCCCGGGTGCTCGGCGCCTGGAAGATGCCGGCGACGGGTCCCGCCATCCTCGCCGTCAACCACTCCCACAACATCGACGGCCCGATGGTCATGGGCGTGGCGCCCCGGCCGACGCACTTCCTCATCAAGAAGGAGGCGTTCATCGGCCCGCTCGACCCGTTCCTGCTCGGTATCGGGCAGGTCAAGGTCGACCGGTCCGGCGCCGACCGCGGGGCGATCACACAGGCGCTGGACGTCCTGTCCGCCGGCGGCGTCCTCGGCATCTTCCCGGAGGGCACCCGCGGTGAGGGCGACTTCGCCGCGCTGCGCGCCGGGCTCGCGTACTTCGCCGTGCGCAGCGGGGCGCCGGTCGTGCCGGTCGCCGTGCTGGGAAGTTCCGAGCGGCGGGGACGGTTGATAAAGGGGCTGCCTCCGCTGCGCAGCCGTATCGACGTCGTCTTCGGCGACCCCTTCGAGGCGGGCGACGGAAGCGGACGGCGTACGCGCAAGGCGCTCGACGAGGCGACCGAGCGCATCCAGAAGCAGCTCACCGCGCACCTGGAAAACGCCAGGCGGCTGACCGGCCGCTAGGCGACACTGAGTAGTGGATCAGTCCGGAGAAACCGACCGGTCCACCGATCACCACGAAGAACTACGAGGTACGGACTTCATGAACGACCACATCCACTCCGAGGGCTCGGGCGAGGAGCACGACCACGGGGCGCTTGGCGACGCCGAGTACGCGGAGTTCATGGAGCTCGCCGCGGAAGAGGGCTTCGACCTCGAGGACGTCGAGGGTGCCATCGAGGCGGCCGGGCACGGGCCGTTGCCGGTCCTGGCGGTGGTCGGGCGGCCCAACGTCGGCAAGTCGACTCTCGTCAACCGCATCATCGGGCGGCGCGAGGCCGTCGTGGAGGACAAGCCCGGTGTCACCCGTGACCGGGTGACCTACGAGGCCGAGTGGGCGGGGCGTCGCTTCAAGGTCGTCGACACCGGTGGCTGGGAGCAGGACGTCCTCGGCATCGACGCCTCCGTGGCCGCGCAGGCCGAGTACGCGATCGAGGCGGCCGACGCCGTCGTGTTCGTCGTGGACGCCAAGGTGGGCGCGACCGACACCGACGAGGCGGTCGTACGACTGCTGCGCAAGGCCGGGAAGCCGGTCGTGCTGGCCGCCAACAAGGTGGACGGGCCCAGCGGCGAGGCCGATGCCGCGTATCTGTGGTCGCTCGGTCTCGGCGAGCCGCACCCCGTCTCCGCCCTGCACGGCCGTGGCACCGGCGACATGCTGGACGCCGTCCTGGAGGCGCTGCCCGAAGCGCCCGAGCAGACCTTCGGCGGCGCCGGGGTCGGCGGCCCGCGCCGTATCGCCCTGATCGGCCGCCCGAACGTCGGCAAGTCCTCCCTCCTCAACAAGGTGGCGGGCGAGGAGCGCGTCGTCGTCAACGAGATCGCCGGCACCACCCGCGACCCGGTCGACGAGCTGATCGAACTCGGCGGCGTCACCTGGAAGTTCGTCGACACTGCGGGCATCCGCAAACGCGTCCACCTCCAGCAGGGCGCCGACTACTACGCCTCGCTGCGCACCGCGGCCGCCGTCGAGAAGGCCGAGGTCGCGGTCATCCTCATCGACGCCTCCGAGTCCATCTCGGTGCAGGACCAGCGGATCGTGACGATGGCCGTCGAGGCCGGGCGTGCGATGGTCATCGCCTACAACAAGTGGGACACCCTCGACGAGGAGCGCCGCTACTACCTGGAGCGGGAGATCGAGACCGAGTTCGGCCAGGTGGCGTGGGCGCCCCGGGTCAATGTCTCGGCGCGCACCGGGCGGCACATGGAGAAGCTGGTCCCGGCCATCGAGACGGCCCTGGCGGGCTGGGAGACGCGGGTCCCCACCGGTCGCCTCAACGCCTTCCTCGGTGAGCTGGTGGCCGCCCACCCGCACCCGATCCGCGGCGGCAAGCAGCCCCGCATCCTCTTCGGCACCCAGGCCGGCACCAAGCCCCCCCGCTTCGTGCTCTTCGCGTCCGGCTTCATCGAGGCGGGCTACCGGCGCTTCATCGAGCGCCGCCTGCGCGAGGAGTTCGGCTTCGAGGGCACCCCGATCCACATCTCCGTGCGGGTGCGCGAGAAGCGCGGCAACAAGAAGAAGTAGTCGTGAACGGAGAGGAGGGCGGCCCCGGTCGGGACCGCCCTCCTCTCCTGTGCTGTCTCTCACACACCTCTGAGCGAGCCGGGCGGCAGCGCCGCGGGCACATGGTGCATGCCCGTGCCCTGCTGCCCGATGTGCCCGACGCGCTGCCACTGCGACTGCTGCCGGGCACTCTGCGCACCCGCGCTGTACGCACCGTACGAGCTGCTGAACGACCCCGGCCGATGGACGGGGTACGTCCCCGTGCTGTACGAGATGCTCCCGAAGGCGGTGAACCCCAGCTCCTCCTCGCCGCTCCGGTCGCCCGGCAGCGTACGGAAGGACTTGACCCACTCGGCAGAGAGCGCGTCATAGATCGGCGTGGCCGATGGGCCGCCCTGATAGTCCGGAGCCGGCCGCGAGGACGGGATCGACTGGAAGGACGGGCGGGGGGGAACGTCGTAGGTGTGCACGTATGTCCAAACGACATCGATCCTCTTGGGATGCGGTTGTCCAGGATGCTTTGGGGGCGCGAGTCCCCGCCCGTGGGGCGATCTCAGATCCCGGCAAGAGGCATCGCCGCAGCGACCAACTTCCCATTGGCGGCGGCCTTGTCGAGCGCGTCCCGCAGCAGGTCCTCACGCGGCTGACGGCCGATCGATCCCACCGGTGCGGCGAACATCAGCACCTGCTGGTGCTTGTTCGCGGCGGCCCGCCAGCTCTCGGTGACCTGGAGCGGCTGGTGTGCCTGCCACCAGGCGACCGGCTGTCCGCCGGTGCTGCTCGGCTGCAGCACCGCGTGCAGCTGGCCGACGGCGAGCAGCACCGACCAGCCGTGCAGCACCGGCGGCACCTCGGTGATCTCCGTCAGCGGCATGAAGCCCTGCTCGATGAGCAGCGGCAGGAAGTCGTCGCCGAGCCCCGTGGTGCCGGGGCGGACGATCGGACCGGTCGGCTCGACCACCAGCGCCGGGTGCAACTCCCCGGCGATCAGGACGAGTCCGCTGGTCACCCCGAGCACGGCCTGCTGGGGCACGACCTTGCCGGGGTCCAGGTCGACCGTGTCGCCGGAGATGGACTTCACGGCCCCCTGGAGCTGTTCCTCGGTGACCTGGACGACCTGCGAGGGCAGGCAGGTGGCGTGGGCGAAGGCCAGGACGGCGGTCTCGTCGCCGATGAACAGGACGGTGCTGGTGCGCTCCAGTTCGGAGTCGCCCTGGGTGCGGCAGGACGTGCAGTCGTAACTGCCGGGGGCGTTCTCTCCGGCGAGCAGCCGGTCGGCTTCTTCGTCGCCGATCTCGGCGCGTACCTCGTTGCTGACGTCGAGCATGCGCGGCACGGGTGACTCCCTCGGGAAGCGGTGCCCGGGTGGGTCCCGGGCTCATGAAGAAGACAACGGGCGATCTGTGGCGGGAGTCACGCTCCAGGGCGAACGGAATCCATCCATCCGACGCGGATGGTTGCGACAGGTGCGGAATTGGTCACTCACCGTCAATTCCTAGGAAATCCAAGGAAGTTGGTTGCGTGAAGTGAGTCACAGACCGGCAGGGTCGCTGGTCGACAAATCAGGAAATCAGCGAATGAAGTGGGTGGCCGGAAATCACCGATACCCGCGGTAACGGCGAACTGGCCTGGAATGACAAGCAGTTGGTTGCTGACGCCTCGACAGGCTCCTTAGATTCCTCGGCCGTGTGCAACGAGCACCGCTCGGGATCGTCCGCCGGCCGCACCAAGCCGGCTCTCAGCACCATCGCCGGTGGACGGGGCGGAGCGCGAGGACCGCGTCGACACGTGGGAAGCGCGCCCTGCCTTGGGGGACCCCGGGTTGTTGGAGAGGGAACTTCATGTCCGAATGTGCCGATACCAACCGCGACACCGCTCGTAAGACCCAGACCCGTACGACGGTGGTCCTCGCCGGGGCGGCACTGCTCGCCCCCCTCGGACTGCTGGCCGCCACCGGCAACGCCGCCGCGGCGGACGGTGGGGTGTGGGACCGCATCGCCCAGTGCGAGAGCGGCGGCAACTGGCACATCAACACCGGCAACGGCTACTACGGCGGGCTCCAGTTCTCCGCCGGCACCTGGCGCGCGTACGGCGGCTCGGCCTACGCCTCGACCGCCGACAAGGCCTCCAAGCAGGCGCAGATCGCCGTCGCCACCAAGGTCCAGCACGCCCAGGGGTGGGGTGCGTGGCCGGTCTGTTCGGCACGCGCCGGAGCGTACGGCAGCGCGCCCGCCTCCTCCGGTTCGGTGACCACCGACTCCGTGAAGACCACCAAGGCAACCCCGTCGAAGAAGCCGTCGAAGAAGGCGCCGGCACGGTCGACGGAGCGCACCTCCCGCAGCGCCTCGCGCGGCGACTACACCGTCCGCAAGGGCGACACCCTGAGCAAGATCGCCGCCCGGCACGGGACCACCTGGCAGCGGCTCTACGCCGCCAACAAGGCCGTCATCGGCGGTGATCCCGACCTGATCGTGCCCGGACAGCAGCTCGTCGTCTGAGTCGCTCCCCCCTGATCCGGGCATGGGGCCCCGTCCGGTCGTCCGACCGGGTGGGGCCTCCCGGCGCTCCGGACGCGCCGGAGGGGTCCTCAGCCGTGCGCCGCATAGCGTGGGCCGATGTTCCGCACGCCGCTCGTCCTCGCCACCACCCTGCTCTCCTTCCTCGCCACCGCCACCGCCACCGCCACCGCCACCGCCACCGCCACCGCCACCGCGGCGCCGCCGTCGACGCCCGTCTCCTACGCCTGTGCCGCGGACGAATGGCCCTGGGGCTGTATCGCCGAGTGCGAGAGCAACGGGCGCTGGGCCGCGAACACCGGCGACGGCTTCTACGGCGGGCTCCAGTTCCGGCAGCCCACCTGGGAGGAGTTCGGCGGACTGCGGTACGCCCCGCGCGCGGACCTCGCCGCCCGCGAGCAGCAGATCGCCGTCGCCCGGGAGGTGCTGGCCGTGCAGGGCTGGGATGCCTGGCACGCCTGCGCCGAGCGCTACCGGCTCGCGGGCCGTATGTACACCGTGCGGCCCGGCGACACCTTGACCTCGATCGCCGGCAGGTACCGCGTCCAGGGCGGCTGGCGGGCGCTGTACCTGGCCAACAAGGACATGGTGGGGGCGCGTCCGAACCGGCTGAACGTGGGGACGCTGCTGCTCATTCCGAAGGGCTCGGCCCCCGGCGTGCGAGTTCCCCGGCCTGTCCGCTGAACACGACGGTGCCGCGGCGCAGTTCGTGGACGAGGACGTCGGGGCGGTCGCGCAGGCCGGGGGGCAGGCGCTGTTCGGCTACGACGACGCAGGCGTCGAGGGCGCTCAGCAGGTCGTACGTGCGGGCCGCGACCTTCGGTGACATGCCCTGCGCGGGTTCGTCGACAAGCACCACGCGCGCGCGTGCCAGCAGGGCGCGGGAGAGGGCGAGCATGCGCTGTTCGCCGCCCGAGAGGGTGCCGGCGCGGCGGGCGAGGAGGGGCCGCAGCTGGGGGTATGCGGTGAGGGCGAAGTCGTAGTCCTCTGCCGTCAGTTCGAGGTTCTCGTGGACGGTCAGGGAGCCGAAGACGGCCTGCCGCTCGGGGACCAGGCAGAGGCCGTGGCGGGCACGCTCGTACGCCGGCATCCGGGTCACGTCCGTGCCGTCCCAGACGACCGCTCCGCCCGACAGGGGGACCGTTCCGGCCAGGGCGCGCAGGGCGGTCGTACGGCCGGAGCCGTTGCGGCCGAGGAGGACGGTGAGGGCGGGGGAGGGGGCGGCGAGCGTGATGCCGTGCAGGGCCTCCAACGGGCCGTAGCGCACGCGGGCGTGGCGGAGGGAGATGCCGCTCATGTGGCGACCTCGTCCAATACGTGGGCCGGTGGTCCGGAGGCGATGATGCGGCCGGCCGCCATGACGTGCACGACGTCCGCGAGGTCGGCGACCAGGTCGAGGTCGTGCTCGACGACGAGGAGGGCGGTGCCGTCGGCTGCCAGGGCCTTCAGGACGCGGGCCATGGCGTCGACCTCGGTGCTGTCGAGGCCGGCCGCGGGTTCGTCGAGGAGCAGGACGCGAGGGGTGCCGGCGAGGGCTCGGGCCAGTTCCACGCGGCGGAGGGTGCCGGTGGGGAGGGCTGCGGCGGGGAGCGGGCCGTGCAGAGCCAGGAGTCCGAGGGCTCGTTCCACTGCGGCGGGGTCTTTGATGTGGCCCTGTTCGGCGCCGACTTGGACGTTTTCGGCCACGGTCAGAGTGGGGAAGACGGCCAGCTGCTGGAAGGTGCGGGCGATGCCGAGGCGGGTGCGGGTGTGGGCGGGCAGGTGCGTGATGTCTCGTGTGCCGAGGTGGATGTGGCCGTGTGTGGGGCGGAGGGTCCCGGCGAGGCAGTGGAACAGGGTGCTCTTGCCCGCGCCGTTGGGGCCGACGACTGCGGTGATACGACCGGGGAGGACGGTGAGGTCGACTCCGTCCAGGGCGGTGAAGTTGCCGTAGCGGGCGTGGAGGTGGTGGGCCTTGAGGACGGGTGCGGGTGCGGGTGGGTGGGGGTGCGCGATCTGTTTCCCACCCGCACCACCGGTGCGGCTCTCGTCGTCGCGTGCGGGTGGCCCTTGTGGGGGCTGAGCGCCGTCGGCGGCCGCGGGTTGTGCGGGCCTGTGGTGGGGCGGGGGTGACAGTCCTTGCCGCAGTCGTGCCCGCACCTGCTCGCCCAGCGGTGTGAGTCGCGCCCGCCGCCGCAGTCGCAGTCGTCCCGCCGCCGTTCGCAGCGCCTCGTACGGGCCCCCGGGGAACCGCCCCACCAGCACTGCCAGGACCCCGATCAGTGCCGCCGCCACCCCGCCCCGTGCGCCCGCGTCCAAGCCCACCAGCAGGGCCGCCGCGGCCAGTGCGCCCAGGGTGCTGTCGGCGCCCAGGACCACGACGGCGGCGAACCAGAGCAGGCCCCGCACGGGGTCGTAGGCCGTGGGGTCGAAGCCCCGTACGCCCATGCCGAGCATGCCGCCGCCGAGGGAGGCCAGGGCGGCGCCCGCGACGAAGGCCAGGAGTTTCAGGGACGGGACCTGGACGCCTGCCGCCGACGCCCCCGCCTCGTGGTCCCGCATGGCGGCCAGGGCGCGGCCCGTGCGGCCTCTGCGCAGGGCGCGGGTCAGCAGAAGGGCGGCGAACAGAAGGGCCAGTTCCAGGACGTAGTACGCGCGGTCGCCGTCGAAGCCGGAGGGGCGGTCCAGGGTGAGGCCCGAGGTGGCGTACGGCTGGGCGAAGACGAAGCGGCTCACTCCGACGCCCACCGCGAACGTCGCCAGCGCCAGTGCCAGGCCCCGGCGGGTGATCGCCGGCCAGCCCGTCAGGAGGCCCAGGGGGGCCACCAGGGCCACCGACACGGCCAGTGCGGCCAGTTCGGGGAGGCGGGGGAGACCGGGGAAGCGGCCCGATGCCAGCAGGGCCGTGAAGAGGGCGCCCAGGCCCGCGTACGCCGACTGGCCGAGGGAGATCTGGCCGCCTCGGCCCGTCACCACCACCAGGGAGAGCAGGACCACTCCCAGCGCCGGTACCTGGACCGATGTGTGCAGGTCCGAGCCCGCGAAGCCCAGGGGGAGCAGAAACAGGACCACCGCCACGATCCACGCGCCCGGCGGTGTCGGCACGCGCGCGGTGGCCGTGCGCGGGAGGGCGTCACGGGTGCCGATGCGGGGGAGGACGAGGGCCGCGACCAGCAGGGCCACGACGAACAGGTTCGCGCCGACCGCCTGCAACAGGGGCTCGCCCCAGCCGGTCGGGTGCAGTCTCGTCAGTTGGCTCTGTGCCACGCCGATGCCCAGTGCCACCAGCACGGCCACCGGCAGGCTCCGCATCCGTGCCGCCACCGCCACCGCCACGACCTCCATGACCAGCAGCGGCAGGCCGTACGGGTCCAGGCGTACGTACGGCGCCAGCAGCGCGCCCGTCAGCCCCGCCGTGAACGCCCCGAACGCCCAGCCCGCCGCCGCCACCCGGTCCGCGTCGATCCCGCCGAGTACGGCGAGTTGCCGGTCGTCCACCACCGCCCGCAGCTCACGTCCGAGCCGTGTCCAGCGGATGACCGCAACGACCCCGACGGTGAGGACCAGGACAACGGCCAGCTGGCCCCACGGGTCCTCCGACACCAGCTCCGGCGCGTCGTCCCGAGCTCCCTGCCCCCACAGCAGCGCCGCCCCGCCGACCAGCAGCACGAACACCCCGATGGAGGCCACGAGCGTCTGTGCCGGGTCGCTGCCCAGGACGGCGAGGGGGCGGAAGACGAACCGTTCCAGCACCACCCCGATCGCCGGAGCGAGGAAGAGGAGGGTGACCGTGGCGCCGAGCCACAGCGGCCAGCCCCACTCCACCACGCACTGCCGCAGCACGTACGCGCACACCATCGCGATCGCCCCGTGCGCGAAGTTCAGCACGCCGGTCGCGCGGTACGTCACGATCAGGCCGATTCCGGTGAGCGCGGCCGCGCTGCCGACCGAGAGACCGGCGAGGGTGAGGTCGTACGTCAGCGACGACATCAGTCGGTTTCTTCGGACGGCTCACAGATGGGGCAGGGGCCCAGCTCGCCGCTCGTCAGGAGCTTGGCGTCCACCGGGACCGCCTCCACCTTCCCGGAGACCAGCGGACAGTCCGCGCGGTGCCACAGCGTGCCGCCCGGCACCATGAGCAGGTCCCCGCTGACCGCGAGGGGCACGGTGGCCGCCTGCGCGGACTCCTCGGCGTCGGCGGGCCCGGCGGCGACCAGGAGGCCGTAGAGCTCCTCGACGCGCGCGGCGGCGAGCGCGTTGCGTCCGTGGGTGAGCAGCACCGCGCCGGCGATGATCAGCGCCGCGCCGGGGATCGTGCAGGAGGCCAGATAGGGCAGCTGGCGCTCGGCGTAGCGCTCGCCCGAGATGCCGTACCAGCCGATGACGCAGAGCACCGCGCCCGCGGCGAGCGCGGCCCAGCCCGCCCACAGCACGGGGTGGACGGTCCGCAGTCGTGCTGTCCGCATCCTTGGCTCCTCGTCCGTTCACACACGTCGTGTGTCTGGCTGTCTTCCAAGTCCGCCGATGGACTTGCACTATGCCTTCTGGAAGCTGACCCTGAAAGCACCGGGCGCACCTTGCCCGGACCGACACCCGGTGGTGAGCCAGATGGTTCTCGGGAGCGACCTCAGGCGGGGGAAGGCACGAAGGGGGCGCGGCCCGAGGGCTGCGGGACGGGGTACGGCGGCGCTCGCCGCTCTCGTCCTCATCATCGCCCCGGTCCTCGCGGCGTGCAGTGACAAGAGCGGTGGCGGGAGTGAGAGCGCGCCTCCCACCCCGTCGGTGGCGAAGACGACGACCAGCGCGCCGGCCACCGCGCCCGCCGACCCGGCGGCGGCCAAGCAGGAGGTCACCAAGAACTGGCAGAAGTTCTTCGACCCGAAGACCTCCCTGGCCGAGAAGCAGAAGGTCCTGGAGAACGGCGAGAAGATGACGCCGGTCCTGAAGGCCTTCAGCGGCGACAAGCGGGGTGGCCAGGTGCAGGCGCAGGTCCAGAAGATCGAGTTCACCTCGCCGACCCAGGCGACCGTGACGTACGCGCTGACCCTGAACGGCGCCACCGCCCTGCCGAACGCCTCCGGGACCTCCGTCGAACAGGGCGGCACCTGGAAGGTGTCCGTCAACACGCTGTGCGCGCTGGTCCAGCTGAGCGGCGATGCGTCGGGTTCGCCGGCACCGGGCTGCTGAGGCCGTTGCCGCGGTGCTGCTGCTCGCGCTGGGCACGGCCTGCGGCAGCCGGCTGCCGGAGAGCGACTTCGAGCACGACACGCGCTCACCCGCGCCCGTGCGGAGCAGCGGCACGCCCATCCCCGTCGGCATCATCACCAGCGCCACCAGCCCGGTCGGCGGCAACACCTTCACCGGCCCGCGTGACGGCGCCAAGGCGTACTTCGACCGCCTCGACGCGCGCGGCGGCATCGACGGCCAGCCCGTCGAGGTGCACGAGTGCGACGACGGCGGCAGCGGCGTCGGCGACAACGCGTGCGTGCACAAGCTGGTCGACGAGGACGGGGTCGTGGCCCTGGTGGCCACGACCGCGCTGGAGTACGCGGGCGCCTCCCGTGTCTCGCACGCGCGCGTGCCCGACATCGGCGGCCAGCCCATCGGCGCCGCCTACGACACCTGGCCGCACCTCTACGGCATCTACGGCAGCCTCGCGCCCAGGAACGGCACCGCGGGCTGGGACGGCAAGCTGTACGGCGGCACGGAGGTCTACCGGTACTTCAAGCGCGAGAAGGGCGCCCGCACGGCCGCCGTCGTCTCGTACAACCAGGCCGCCTCCGCCGCCTACGCCCGGCTCGTGCAGCGGGGACTGGAGGCCGAGGGATACAAGGTGGTCACCGAGCAGGTCGACTTCGCGCTGCCCAACTTCCGCGCCGCCGCCGCCGATCTGAAGGAGCAGGGCGCCGACCTCGTCTTCGACGCCCTCGACACGCACGGCAACGCCCAGCTGTGCAAGGCGATGGACGAGGTCGGCGCGAAGGTCATCGCCAAGGTGACGAACGTACAGAACTGGACGTCCACCGTCCCGGACGACTACAAGGACTCCCCACGCTGCCGCAACGCCCTCTGGGCGACCGGCTCCAGCCGCAACTACGCGGACACGGGCAACGCGGCCGTACGGGAGTTCCGGGACGCCACCAAGGGCCTGAGGACCCATTCCCAGTGGCAGTTGGAGGGCTGGGCGGCCGCCATGTGGTTCACGGACGCCGCCAGGTCCTGTGCGAGCACGGGCATCACGCGCGCGTGCGTGGACGCCTTCATGAACCGCAGCGAGAACTACACCGCCGACGGCCTCCTGGTTCCCGTCTCCTTCGAGCGCCTGGCCGATCCGCCGAAGACCCGCAGGACGTGTCTGTCGGTGGCCCGTTGGCAGGACGGCAAGGGCTGGGTCTCGCAGGGAGACATGAACGGCAACTGCTTCGACGTACCGCAGCTGTCCTACGAGCCCTGAGCTCCGGTGTCGGCGCAGCGACAGTTGCGGACAGCAACTGTCCGCAACGGCTGGCAGACGCGGCATCATGTGGGAGACCTCGGCACGACTCCTGCGCCTGCTCTCGCTTCGCCGAACGCCTCGGCGTCACCCCGCGCACCGTGCGCCGGGACGTGGACCGGCTGCGTGAGCTGGGCTACCCCGTCAACGCCGGCCCCGGCGGCGGTTACCAGCTGGGCGCGGGAGCCGAGCTGCCCCCGCTGCTCCTGGACGACGACGAGGCGGTCGCCGTGGCCGTCGGCCCGAGCAGGCCGCCGGGCGGATCTCACCGAGTGCGGGGCAGCTGGAGCCGGACGGGCCCGACGCCTGCGTCATGCGTGCCGGGGCCAACGGCCTCGACGTGATGGTGATCCACGTGATGCTGATGGACTTCGAGTTCGAGGTGCTGGAGCCCGTCGAGCTGACCGAGGCGATCAGGACGGCTCGGGACCGGCTGTCGCGGGCCCTTCTCCGAGAGGCTCCGCCGGTGCCGCCGCGAACTCGGGATGGTGCAGGTCGAACGCCGGGGACTCGGAACGGATCCGGGGCAGGGTCCTGAAGTTGTGCCGCGGGGGCGGACAGGAGGTGGCCCACTCCAGGGAGCGTCCGTAGCCCCAGGGGTCGTCGACCTCGACCTTCTTGCCGTACTTGGCCGTCTTCCAGACGTTGTAGAGGAACGGCAGCGTCGACATGCCGAGCAGGAACGCGCCGATCGTCGAGACCGTGTTGAGGGCCGTGAAGCCGTCCGCGGCCAGGTAGTCGGCATACCGGCGGGGCATGCCCTCGGCGCCCAGCCAGTGCTGCACCAGGAACGTGGTGTGGAAGCCGACGAAGAGCGTCCAGAACTGGATCTTTCCCAGCCGCTCGTCGAGCATCTTGCCGGTGAACTTCGGCCACCAGAAGTAGAAGCCGCCGAAGATCGCGAACACGACCGTGCCGAACACGACGTAGTGGAAGTGCGCCACGACGAAGTAGCTGTCCGAGACGTGGAAGTCCAACGGCGGCGACGCCAGGATCACCCCGGTCAAACCGCCGAACAGGAACGTCACCAGGAAGCCGCACGCCCACAGCATCGGCGTCTCGAAAGACAGCGAGCCCTTGATCATCGTGCCGATCCAGTTGAAGAACTTCACGCCGGTCGGCACGGCGATGAGGAAGGTCATGAAGGAGAAGAACGGCAGCAGCACCGAACCGGTGACGAACATGTGGTGCGCCCACACCACCACCGACAGACCGGTGATCGCCATCGTCGCGCCGATCAGCGTCAGATAGCCGAAGAGCGGCTTGCGGCTGAAGACCGGGAGGATCTCCGTGATGATGCCGAAGAACGGCAGCGCGATGATGTACACCTCGGGATGGCCGAAGAACCAGAACAGGTGCTGCCACAGCAGTGCCCCGCCGTTGGCCGAGTCGAAGACCTGCGCGCCGAACCGCCGGTCCGCCTCCAGACACAGCAGCGCGGCCGCGAGCACCGGGAACGCCATCAGGATCAGGATCGACGTGAACAGCGTGTTCCAGGTGAAGATCGGCATCCGGAACATCGTCATGCCGGGGCAGCGCATCCCGATGATGGTGGTGATGAAGTTGACCGCGCCGAGGATCGTCCCGAAGCCGGCCAGCGCCAGCCCCATGATCCACAGGTCGGGTCCGACCCCGGGCGAGCGCACCGCGCTGTTGAGCGGCGCGTAGGCGAACCAGCCGAAGGCCGCCGGACCGCCGGGCACGATCAGCGAGCCCAGCACGATCAGACCGCCGAGCAGGAAGAACCAGTACGACAGCATGTTCAGGCGGGGGAAGGCGACGTCGGGGGAGCCGATCTGCAGGGGCATCAGCTCGTTGGCGAAGCCCGCGAACATCGGGGTCGCGAACAGCAGCAGCATGATCGTGCCGTGCATCGTGAACAGCTGGTTGAACTGGTTGTTGTCCATGATCTGGAGTCCGGGACGGGCGAGTTCGGCCCGCATCAGCAGCGCCATCACCCCGCCGATCAGGAAGAAGGCGAACGAGGTGATGAGGTAGAGATGCCCGATCTTCTTGTGGTCGGTGGTGGTCAGCCAGTCGACGATCACCCGGCCTTGTTCCTTGCCCCGTACGGGTCGCGTCGCCGCCTGCACGGTCTGGGTCCCCATCGCTCGCTCGCCCCTTCGCTCGTCGCGTACCGGGTCCGCCCGAGCCCACGCGCGCGTGCCCGCGAGCTCACGTCATGATGCTCGCGCCGTCACGCGTTCCGACAGGGGGCGTGCGGGGGTTCTGTGCTGGATCCGTGCATTTCCTATGCGGTGTCAGCCCCCGTGACCCGGGCTCGGAATCGGGCCGGATTCGAATCCGGGGGCGTCCGGCGGCAGTTCTCACGGCACTTTCCGACGGGGTATTCGACAAGCCATCACGACACGCGGGAATTACGGCCGATTGCCTGCGTAAGGCGTACGGAACCGCTCGTACGTGTGACGCACCGAGGTCGAAACGCATGTCGTGATCCTGTGACAGAAGTGTGACCGGAGAGGGATGCGTGGCCCCTGGGACGGGCCCGGCTTCCCTGCTCGCCGGGCAGGGCCTAGCGTGGCGGCATGGCACCGATTCCCACTCCCGCAGCGGAGCCCCAGGACAGTCCGGACGGGTACGTCGGCCTCGATGCCGCGAGCGCCGAGCGGCGTGCGCGCGAGCGGGGATGGTCGACCGTGCGCTCGCTGCCGCCGGGGGCGATCATCACCATGGAGTACCGGAGCGGTCGGCTGAACTTCGAGGTGAAGGACGGCCGAGTGCAGCGGGCCTGGAAGGGCTGATACGCGACGAAGGCCCGGTTCCTGTGAGGGGAACCGGGCCTTCGCCGTGCGGGGCTTGGTTGTGCGTACCGGACCCCGCTTGTCCGTGGCCAGTCAGCCGCCCGTCAGGGGGCGGGCCGGGGTCGGGGTGCCGCGCGGGACGCGGTCCGCGTGCGGAGGGCGACGGCTGCCGACCGGGGTGACCGGCGTGCGCTCGGAGCGGGCCATGTGGGGGCCCGGGGCGAGATAGGCGGGCGCCGCTCTGGGCGAGCGGGCGGCCGGCTCGTGCGTCTCGTCCTGGGCGCCGGCGCGGGGCTTGAGCAGCACCGGCGTCGCACCGGCGGGAGAACGTGCGGGCGCGGGCGCGGTGGCGCCGCCACGGGCGCGCCAGCGGTCGCGCAGGTCGAAGAGCCCGACCTCGGCGCGGGCGATCAGCGGCTCGCACCAGGGCAGGGCGAGCAGGACCAGCAGACCGGCGGCCCAGCCGAGCAGCACGTCGCTCAGCCAGTGCGTACCGAGGTAGACGGTGGCCATGCCGACGCCCAGCGCGGTCACCGCGGACAGGGCCGACAGCCAGCGGCGGGCTCTCGGGGTGGAGGCGAGGTAGGCCAGGATGCCCCAGGTCACCACGGCGTTGGCGGTGTGGCCGCTGGGGAATATATCGCCGCCCATACCCATCTCGTTCGAGCCGATGGCGGTCGCGTAGTGCGGGCCGAGACGGCCCATGCCGTACTTGGCGGCGCCCACGGTGATGTTCAGCAGCAGCAGCGAGGCGCCGAGGGTCAGCAGCGGGCGCAGCGTGTGCTGCCGCCAGGAGCGCCAGCCCAGCCAGGCGGCGACCATCACCGCGGTCGGGCCGCGCTGGCCGAGGACCACGTAGTAGTCGACGAACCAGTGGATGCCCGCCCACTGCTGGTACGGCCGGAAGAACATGACCTGCCAGTCCAGGCGGACCAGCCAGGAGGTCGTGACCACGGCCCACACGATCGCCAGATAGAACGCCAGGGTGCCGACCAGCAGCGCCACCCGGTGCCTGCTCATCTTCGGCACATCGATGTGGGCCGCTCGTTCCGGCTCCCTGTCGAGTCTGGCGAACACCCGGTCCAGACGGGTGAGCTTTCGTTCGGTACGCACCCAATCGACGTTACAGCGAGTGAGCTCAGTTCTCCGTCGATACAGCGGCTTTGTGATGACGATGTGATGTGGGATTGCTCTCAGGAGGGGCTTTATTTCCAAGGAATCCGCAATGTCGGGCGGCCGCCTCCTTCAATTCCTTTGATCATTCCCCGATTCAGTTTTGTTGGACTTTTGAATTCGTTCACCGAATGCTGGGGCGGATTTCTCCGGACGCTCATGCGTTCCGCAAGTCGATCACGGTGGCCCGGAGCCGTTCAGCCAGAACGCCCCGTACACGGCCGACAGCGCCGCGACACCGCCCACCACCAGCGTCGACCTGGACGTGCGCAGCCGGGCCAGCGCCAGGGCGAGCGGCAGCAGCAGCGGGAACGCGGGCAGCAGGAGGCGCGGTTTCGAGCCGAAGTAGCTCGACGCGCACAGCGCGAGGGCGGTGACCACACCCGCGTACACCAGCAGCGGAAGCGGCTGGCGCTGCCGTACACAGACGACGTACAGCCAGATCACCAGTCCGACCCCGACGACGATCCCGATACCGGCCAGGGCGCCCGGGACCGACGTGAACTTGCCGGCGACGAAGCGGACGAAGGCGGCGCCGCCGTCGAAGCCGTTGCGCCAACCTGCCTGGACGTCGAGATAGCCGAGGGGGCCCTTGCCGGTGCGGTGGCCGACCCAGAGGACGTAGCCGGCGGCGCCCAGCGGGGCGAGGAGGAGGGCCAGGGCGCGTCGTACGGCGCCGGGGGCGCGTGAGGTGGCCGGTGCGCCGTCGGATGCCGGAACGCGCCTCACAGGGCCCTCTGTGGACGCCACGGGGGCGTGCACGCGCGTGTGGGCGCCGTGCGCGTCCGCCGCACCTCGGTCCCGCACGAAAGAGACGATGCCGGCCGTCCACACGGCGGCGACGACGGCGAGCCCGACCGGCCGGGTAAGCCCCGCCGACGCGGCCAGCGCGCCCGCCGTCAGCCAGCGGCCGGTCAGCACCGCGTACAGCGCCCAGGCGGCGAGCGCGGTGAACAGCGACTCGCTGTACGCCATCGACTGCACGATCGCGACGGGCAGCACGGCCCACAGCAGCACCGCGCACACCCCGGCTCTGCGGCCGTACACATGCTCCGCGACCGCGAAGATCCCCCAGGCCGCCGCGAGCGAGAAGAGCAGGCTGACGACGAAGCCGGAGTCGGCGTAGGAGAGGGGCGTGATCGCGTGCAGCAGGCGTTCCAGCCAGGGGAGGAGCGGGAAGAAGGCGAGATTCGAGTGCACGTCGCCGTTCGGGAGCCGCACCTCGTAGCCGTATCCCAGGTCCGCGACCCTCGTGTACCACAGGGAGTCCCAGCGGGCCGTCAGCAGTGTGTACGCGCTCTTGTCGCGCGCGGCGCTCCACACGGCCAGCACGACCAGCCCCAGGGCGCGCACGGCCGCGTACCCGAGGAGGGCCGGGGCCGCGCGGCGCGGGGCGGGAGCGCGGGGTGGATCGACGCGCGTCGCAAGATCGGTCACGGGCTCGATTATCGACCGGCGGCGGAACCGGGTGGCCGGGCGGTGCGTGGTCCCAGGTGAGGGGGAGTGGCGTACGCCACACGAGTTCCGTACGGAGTCTGAGAGGTCCGCCACGTGACCGTGGCGCGAACTCGCGTACGCTGACGTGTCACTCGCCTTCGCTGCGCGGGCCGGAGACCACCGCTCCTCTCCGGCCGAGATCATGGGGAGTCCCCACCCCATGTGCCCGCCGAACGCGAGGAAGCATCTGGGAGGTACGTACATGTCCGGGACGACCACGGCCGCCGCTGCGCTGCGCCGTCGGGCGGCCGGGGCCGGTGCCAACCGCTGGGTCGTCCTCGTCGTCCTCTGTGTGAGCCTGCTGCTGGTCGCGGTCGACGCGACCGTGCTGCACGTCGCGGTCCCCGCGGTCACCGAGGACCTGAAGCCCGGCGCGATAGAGCTGCTCTGGATCGTCGATGTCTATCCGCTGGTCTGCGCCTCGCTGCTGATCCTCTTCGGCACGCTGGGCGACCGGGTCGGCCGCAGACGGATTCTGTTGCTCGGCTACGGCCTCTTCGGCGTCGCCTCCGGAGTCGCGGCGCTCGCCCACGACCCCCAGGTCCTGATCCTCGCGCGGGCGCTGCTCGGCGTCGGCGGCGCGATGATCATGCCGGCCACGCTGTCGATCCTCCGCCAGGTCTTTCCCGACCGGCGTGAGCGGGCGCTCGCGATCGGTGTGTGGAGCGCGGTGGCCGCGGTCGGCGCGGCGGTCGGACCGCTGCTGGGCGGCTTCCTGCTGGAGCACTTCTGGTGGGGTTCGGTCTTCCTGGTCAACATCCCGCTGATGCTGGTGAGCCTGCCGGTGGGGCGGCTGCTGCTGCCCGAGTCGAAGGGCGCGGCCGACGGTCCCTGGGATGTCGTGGGCGCGTTGATGGCGGCCGCCGGGCTGTTCGGTGTCGTCCTGGGCGTGAAGCGGCTCGGTGGCGGGGAGCCGCCGGCCGGTGTGTTCACGCTGGCACCGCTGGTGGTGGGCGTGGTGCTGATGGTTCTCTTCGTACGGCGTCAACGACGGCGGGCGCATCCGCTGGTGGACCTGGGGATGTTCGCGCGACCGGCGTTCAGCACGTCGGTGGGCTGCATCGTGCTGGCGATGCTCGCGCTGGTGGGCCTGGAGCTGATCGCGGCGCAGTATCTGCAGCTGGTGCTGGAGCTGTCGCCGCTGGAGACGGGTCTACGGCTGCTGCCGCTGACGTTCGCCGCGATGGCCGCGGGGTTGGCCGGGGCGCGCATGCTGCGGCGTTTCGGGCCGCGTCTGATGGTGTGCTTCGGGTTCTGTCTGACGGCCGGAGCGGTGCTGATGCTGACCGCGATGGGCGGGACGGACAACCCGGCGCTGTTGGTGTTCGGGTTCCTGCTGCTCGGGTTCGGGCTGGAGACGACGCTCTTCGGGGCGTACGAGTCGATGCTGAGCGAGGCTCCGCCGGCGCAGGCGGGTGGGGCGGCGGCGATCGGGGAGACGTCGTACCAGCTGGGGGCGGGGATCGGGATCGCGCTCCTGGGGAGCGTGATGAACGCGGCGTACGCGCCGGGTCTGTCGTCCGTTCCCGGTGTACCCGCGTCGGCGTCGGCCGCGGCGGGGCATTCGCTCGGGGAGGCGTATGACGTTGCCGGGCGTCTGGGCGGGCCCGTCGGGGTGGCCCTGCGTCGAGCCGCCCGGGACTCCTTCGTGCACGGGCTGCATGTGACGTTGCTGGTGAGTGCGGGGTTGCTGGTGCTGGGGGCCGTGATGGCGTTGCGGTTGCCGCGGGTCATGCAGTGCGGCGAGGTTGTCGGGCCGGTGGAGTTGCCCGCGCCTCGGGAAGTCGCCGAGTCCCGCGTCTCCGCCTGACCTCCGCCCACCCGCCCATCCGTGCGGGTCGGCCGGTGCGTGGGCGTCTCCTGTGGGGGTGCCCGCTGTCGGCGGCTTGTGGTGGAGGGTGTCGCGGGGTGCGGGTGGGGGCGGTGTGTCGCTGGGTGCGGTGGGTGATGGTGTTTCGTGCGGTGCGGTGGGTGATGGTGTTTCGTGCGGTGCGGTGGGTTCGGCACCGCCGGGATGCGCCGCTGGGATGCGCCGTCGGGGTGAGCGCCGTCGCGGCGGAAAGAAGGCGGGGCGAGGGCGGCTGCCGACGGGGGCGTTGGGTTCTCAGTTGTAACTAGCGGTGCTAGTTTTAGGGTATGGCTGCGTCTTCGAAACTGCCCCCGTTCGACCCCGCCGACCCTCTCGGCATCGACGATCTCCTTGAGCCGGAGGACCTGGCCATCAGGGACACCGTGCGGAACTGGGCCGCGAAGCGGGTGGTGCCGTATGTCGGTGAGTGGTACGAGAAGGGGGAGTTGCCCGGGATCCGGGAGCTCGCGCGTGAGCTCGGGGGGATCGGGGCGCTCGGGATGTCCCTTGAGGGATACGGGTGTGCGGGGGCCAGTGCCGTGCAGTACGGGCTCGCCTGTCTGGAGCTGGAGGCCGCCGACTCCGGGATTCGGTCGCTCGTGTCCGTGCAGGGCTCCCTCGCCATGTACGCCGTCCACCGGTTCGGGAGCGAGGAGCAGAAGCAGGCATGGCTGCCCCGGATGGCGAGCGGTGAGGTCATCGGGTGCTTCGGTCTGACCGAGCCCGATCATGGGTCCGACCCCGGAGCCATGAGGACGTACGCCAAGCGTGACGGTGGCGACTGGGTGCTCAACGGGCGCAAGATGTGGATCACCAACGGGTCCGTCGCCGGGGTCGCGGTGGTGTGGGCGCAGACCGATGACGGGATTCGCGGGTTTGTGGTGCCGACGGACAGTTCCGGGTTCGCCGCTCCCGAGATCAAGCACAAGTGGTCACTGCGGGCGAGTGTCACGAGTGAGCTCGTGCTCGATGACGTGCGGTTGCCCGCGGATGCCGTGCTGCCGGAGGTCGTCGGGCTCAAGGGGCCGCTGAGCTGTCTCTCCCATGCCCGTTACGGGATCGTGTGGGGTGCGATGGGGGCGGCGCGCAGCTGTTTCGAGGTCGCGGTCGAGTACGCGAAGACGCGGGAGCAGTTCGGGCGGCCCATCGGGGGCTTCCAGCTCACCCAGGCCAAACTCGCCGACATGGCGGTCGAACTGCACAAGGGGATTCTGCTCGCCCATCACCTGGGGCGCCGTATGGACGCCGGCCGCCTGCGTCCCGAGCAGGTCAGCTTCGGCAAGCTCAACAACGTGCGAGAGGCCATCGAGATCTGCCGTACGGCACGCACGATCCTCGGTGCCAACGGGATCTCCCTCGAATACCCCGTCATGCGGCACGCGACCAACCTCGAATCGGTGCTGACGTACGAAGGCACCGTCGAGATGCACCAGCTGGTGCTCGGCAAGGCGCTCACCGGACTCGACGCGTTCCGGTAGAAGCCGGTCCTGATGCAGCCGGTCAACCCTGCGCGGGGGCAGGGCCGGTGAGCGGCCCTGCCTCAGCTCTGGTTGAAGAAACCGTCCTCCCGGCGCGCGGCCGGCTCGCCGCTGACGATCTCGGTGTTGGCCGGGGTCAGCACGAAGACACGGTTCGCGACCCGCTCGATGGTGCCGCGCAGGCCGAAGGTCAGGCCGGCCGCGAAGTCGATGACGCGCTTGGCGTCCGACGCCTCCATGGCCGTGAGGTTCACGATGACCGGAACGCCCTCGCGGAACAGCTCGCCGATGGCGCGCGCGTCCCGGAAGCTGTCCGGCGTCACCGTACCGATGCGGCGGCCTTTCTCCTCGGCGACGTCCGAGGCCACCTTGACCCTGGGGTCGGTGACCCAGGCATCCCCGGGCTGCTCGGTCCCTTCGGAGTAGTCGTCGTCGTAGTAACGCTCGTCATCGTTGTCGTCAACGAGGCCAAGCCAGGCGCTCGCCTTGCGTACCGATCCCATGGACGCCTCCTCTCACAGCGGTCTTTCTTGCTTACGCATCCCTATGGTCATCCATGATGCGGACGGCGCGCCAAGTGGATAGACGCCGCGCGGGGGGTTTGTGACGGTACTGGTGCACAGCGAATACGTCGAGAGGCCGGGTGCCCCAAGGGTCCTGCCGTACACGGCTGCTGACTGTGAGTGAAATATGATTCTTCGCGGCGTATGGGTGACGTGTGGGACGTACGGGTGAATCGAGGGCCGTGATGCGCAGGGGAGCTGACGCCGCGTCGGCTGGGGCGTCCGCCGCGGTGGCTGTTACTGAGGGTGTCGTATACGGAGTACGCGCGGCAGATGCCGGGTGCCGCGGCCACCTGGTGATTCGCGGAGATCCTGTTTCCGTAATGCAAAACAAAAACATGATCCGGTGACCGGTGCCTCGTGAAGGTCGTTGGCCGGGCAGCAGAACCATTTCTGACTCTGTCCCAAATCGCCCCTCATATAAGGCACTTCAGTGGACGACACAGCAAAAGCGACCACCAGTATCCGCGCCAGGCTGCTGAGGATCCTGATCCTCGCCCTGGCGGTCCTGCTGGCCCTGCTCGGTCTCGCGGCCGCCGAGCAGATCTCCGCGTATCGCAACGCCGCCGACACCGAGGACAACGCACGACTGGAGATCACCCTCCAGAGACTCGTCCACGAGCTGCAGAAGGAACGCGGGCTCACCACCGGATACGTGGGCGGCGTCTGGCAGTTCAGGACCAAGCTGCCCGCGCAGCGCAAGGCCACCGACGCCGCGCGGACCGCGCTCGACACGGCGCTCCGGGGCCGCGACGACAGCGCAGCCGGCTCCGTGCGCGAGTCGCTCGGACGGCTGGACGGGCTCGACGGCATCCGCCGGCACGCCGACGACCACACCGGCGTCGTGAAGGACACCTTCGACTACTTCACCACCACCATCACCGTCCTCGACCGGCTCGACCTCGGCCTCGACGAGGTGCACGACGGCACTCTGCGAGGCGCCTACCAGGCCCTGCAGATCCTGGGCAACGCGAAGGAGTTCACCGGCGAGGAGCGGGCCATCGTGCTCGGCTCGGTGCGGGCCTCCGGCGGGCACTTCCGCGGCGACGACTACAGCCGTTTCCTGCAGATCAGGGCCTCCCGCCAGGCCGCGCTCGCCGCCTTCCCGCGCTCGGCCACCGGCGTCCAGGAACGCCGTCTGAACGCGGCCATGACCATGCCGGACGCGGAGCGCATGCTCGCGTACGAGGGCGTCGCGGTGCACGGCGGCGGGAAGCTGAGCTCGCGGGCCATCGGGCCGATGGCCTGGTGGGACGCGACGACCTCGACCATCAACGGGCTGCGGGACGTGCAGATCCAGCTCGGCGCCGATGTCGAGAACCGGGCCGCCGCGCTGGAGAGCAACGCCCAGCGTGACCTGCTCCTTTTCCTGCTGCTCGCCCTTGTGACGGTCGGCGCGCTCGGCGCCCTCGCCCTCGACTGTGTGCGGTCCGTCTCCACTCCGCTTGCCGCACTCGCCCAGCAGGCCCGCGAGGTGGCCGGGGAGCGGCTGCCGCGTGCCGTGGCCGCCGTGCAGGACGCGGACTCCGGCGCGAGCCCCGAGGCGCCCGCTCCGCTCGTCCTGTCGAGCAGGGCGGGCGCCGAAGTGCGGGACGTCGCCGAGGCGTTCGACCGCGTGCAGCGGGCCGCCTTCGACCTCGCCACCGAGCAGGCGGTGCTGCGCCGCAACGCCACCGACTCGCTGGTCAGCCTCGGCCGCCGCAACCAGAACCTGGTACGCCGTCAGATCAGCTTCATCAACAAGCTGGAGCACGAGGACGCCGACCCGGCCACCCTCGCCAACCTCTTCGAACTGGACCACCTCGCCACGCGTATGCGCCGCAACGCCGAGAGCCTGCTGGTGCTCGCCGGTGAGTCCAGCCCACGGCCCTGGGCCACCCCGCTGGCCCTCACCGACGTACTGCGCGCCGCGCTGTCCGAGGTCGAGGAGTACCGCCGGGTCAACCTGCGGCGGATCGAGCCCGCGCACATCAGCGGGTCGGTCGTCGCGGAAATCGCCCATCTGCTCGCCGAGTTGATCGAGAACGCGCTGAGCTTCTCACCGCCGGACTCCGACGTGGAGATCGAGGGGCGGCGGACCAGCGCCGGGTATCTGGTCGCGATCGTCGACCACGGGCTCGGCATGGACACCCAGGCACTCGCCGAGGCCAACGTACGACTGTCCGGCACGGCCGGCTTCATGGCCGAACCCACCCGGTTCCTCGGCCACTTCGTGGTCGGCGCCCTCGCCCGCAAGTGCGGCATCGAGGTACGGCTCGGGGAGGCGCCGGCGGCCGGGGTGGTGGCACGTGTGCTGATTCCCGTGTCGCTGCTGACGGAGGCTCTGCAGCAGAAGAGTGTGGGCGAGGGCGGGAACAAGGCCGACGGCAAGCCGGTGCTTCCCGCGCCGCGCAAGGAGGAGGCGGCGCCCGCCGAGGAACTCGTCGCGGTCGCGGCCGAGGCGAAGGGGAGCACCAAGGTGAGCGACAGCAAGAGTGCCGGTGGGAAAGGCACATCAGCCGCCCGTACCCGCAACGGGCTCGTCAAACGGCCGCAGCGCAGCGCCATTTCGGACGCCATGAGCGAGACCGACCGGCAGGAGCGTTCCGCTCCCGTCGAGCGCACGCCCGACCGCAGCCCCGAAGAGGTCTCCGGGATGCTCTCCACCCTTCGCAGTGCGCATATGCGAGGTGCGATCAGCGTGGAGAAGGAGAAGCAGCACAAGGCCGACGACAAGAACGGGAGTGACGCCCGGTGACCGCCGTCGACGCCCACAACGACTCGCAGACCTTCAACTGGCTGCTCGCCAACTTCGTCCGGAGCACCGACGGGGTACGGGACGCGGTCGCCGTCTCCTCCGACGGGCTGCTGATCGCCGTGTCGGACGGGCTCGGGCGAACCGAGGCCGACCATCTCGCCGCGATCGTGTCCGGGCTGTCCAGCCTGGCGCGCAGTGCGTCCAAGCGGTACGGCTTCGACGGGGTCAAGCTCATCATGATCGAGATGGGACGGGGTTTTCTGCTCGTCTCCGCGATCCGGGACGGCAGTTGTCTCGGGGTGCTCGCCGACAGCAGCGGTGAGCTGGGGCTCGTCGGCTACGAGATGGCCGTGCTCGCCGAGCGGGCGGGTGATCTGCTCACGCCCACGCTCATCGCCGATCTGCGGCAGGCGTTGCCGCGGTGAACGGCGAACAGCCCAGGAACGTAGAACCGGTTGAGGACGCGACGTTCGTCCGGCCGTTCATCATCACCGGCGGCCGGGCCGAGCCGCTCCAGGCGGATCTGCGGCTGGAGACGCTGGTCGTCGCCGTCGGTGCGGCCGACGAGACGCTGACGTTCGAACGGCGGCACATTGTCGCGGTGTGCGAGGAGCCGATGACGGTGGCCGAGGTGGCGTCACGGGTCGGTGTGCCGCTCGGAGTCGCCAAGGTGCTGGTCTCCGACCTCGTCGTGGCCGGCCGGCTGGACTGCCGGCAACCCGCGGAGCTGCCGCTCCAGATGCTCGAAAGGATCAGGGATCATGTCCGGGCGCTCTGACAGGATCGTGCCGCTCGCCGTGAAGATCGTGGTGAGCGGGGGGCTGGGGGTCGGCAAGACCACGTTCATCGGGGCGATCTCGGAGATCGAGCCGTTGGACACGGAGGCCGCGATCACGCAGGTTTCCGTGGGGGTCGACTCGTTGGACGGGATCGAGTCGAAGACGACGACCACGGTGGCGTTGGATTTCGGGCGTATCACGCTTGATCCGGCCATCGCGCTGTATCTGTTCGGGACGCCCGGGCAGGATCGGTTCTCGTTCCTGTGGGACGACCTGGTGGAAGGGGCGTTGGGGACGGTGGTCCTCGCGGACACGCGGCGGATCGAGGAGTGTTTTCCTGCCGTCGACTACTTCGAGTCTCAGGGTGCGCCGTTCGTTCTGGCTGTGAACCGCTTCGATGGCGCCGAGCGGTTCGAGCTGGAGGAGGTGCGGGAGGCCTTGGGGTTGAGTGCGGATGTGCCTGTGCTGGAGTGTGATGCTCGGGAGCGGGCGTCTGTGAGGGATGTGTTGGGGGCCTTGATGGATCGGGTGATCGGGGTTCGGGCTGCGCCCAAGAAGCGGGTGGCCATGGTGCGGTAGCGGGTGCGTTGGGCCACGGCGTAGCGGAGGCCGTTGATGGTGGACATCACCACGTCGCTGCGGCCCTGTTGGAGCGAGGACCAGATGGCGCCCTGCTCGCCGTGGTCTGCACCTTGTACGCCTTCTTGCCGGCGTCCGTGCAGACCATCACCGCTCTGACCCTGGCGGTCAGCACCTCGGCCGGCGGCGTTCGTCGGTGACGCCGAAGTTGCTCGCGCCCACGTCGTATTTGCCGCTGTCGAGGGCCGGGAGGATCGCCTCGAAGCCGGCCTCCCGGGTGTTGAGCTTGATGCCCAGCACCTTGGCCACCGCGTCCGCGAAGTCGACGTCCTGGCCGGTCAGGTCCTGCCGTCGTCCAGGTAGGTGGTGCCGGGCGGGGTGCCGTACGCGTGGACGTACGACGCATGGCGTGCGGTCTCCTGACAGCAGGAGGCGTGAAGGAGCGCGAGGGGAGGGGTGCGCGTGTGAAGGCGTGGGGCAAGGAGAACGCGGAAAGCGCCCCGCGGGATCAAGGGGTCAGAGCGCGGGCGCGCAGTGGAGTCGGCTCAACAGGAACAGGACCACACTCGACCGAAGTCGATGTGGGAGCGCGTGACCAGCCACTGCTGTGGATGCATGGGCCAAGTGGAACAGGCATCCGGTTCCGCGTCAACTGACCTGAGACGTGCGGCTCACATGATGGACAGCCTTGACAGTGAGGGGAAACGGCGCCGTACAGTCGACGGGCGGCCCTGCTGAGGGGCTCGGCCGTATCGCGCCGCGCGGCGCGCCCGTGTGAAGGCACCCACCCGTGTTCGAACTGAACGTCACGGAGCCTTCGCATGTCTTCCAACACCCTTGCCGAAGTCCCGGCCGCCCCGGACATACCCGAGCAGGCCGATGCCCTGCGGATCGTGCCGCTGCGGCGGTACGGCCAGTGGACCGCCGCCGTGATCGTGTTTGCGCTTCTGGGGCTCGCCGTCAACTCCGTTCTGCGCAACCGGGCGTTCCAGTGGGGCGCGGTCACCGACTACTTCACCTCCGACTCCGTGGTGCGGGGGCTGTGGCTCACCCTGTGGCTGACCACTGTGGTGATGGTGCTCGGTTTTGCCCTCGGGACGGTCCTCGCCGCCGCCCGGGGACAGATCGAGGCCGCGCAGGCCCTCGGGCTGAGCCGGTGGCGGCGCCGGCGGCGGATCGTGCTGCCGCAGGCCATGCGCTCCATCGTGCCGCCCGCCGGGAACATCCTGATCGGCGCCCTCAAGGGCACCTCCATCGTCAGCGTCATCGCGGTCAGCGACCTGCTCTTCTCGGTGCAGCTGATCCACCACCGGACCTACCGGGTGATTCCACTGCTGATGGTGGCGACCGTCTGGTACACCGTCGTGACCTCGGTGCTCGGTGTCGGGCAGTACTACGTGCAGAAGTACTACGCGCGCGGTTCGGAGCGTGCGCGATGAGCGCGTCGAGAGCATCCCTGGTGATCGTCGGGGCCGGGCCGCGGGGGACCGGTCTCATCGAACGGATCGCCGCCAACGCCCCTGAGCTGTACGACGGTTCGGGCCTCGACATCCATCTCGTCGACCCGTACCAACCGGGCGCCGGGCGGATCTGGCGCGCCGCGCAGTCGCCGCTGCTGTGGATGAACACCCACGCCGAGGACGCCACCATGTTCACCGACGAGACGGTGGTCATGGAGGGCCCGGTGCGAGAGGGGCCCACCCTGCACGAATGGGCCGGCATCGACGGCCGTGTCTTCGCGGACCGGCAGCTGCAGGGCGCGTATCTGAGATGGGTGCACGAGGAGGCCGTGGCGGCACTTCCCCCGTCCGTCACCGTTCATCACCATCCTCGTCGCGCCCTGCGGGTCAGCGGGCCGCGCGAGGGGCGGCAGCAGGTGTGGCTCGAGGGTCGGCCACAGCCGCTGCTCGCCGACCTCGTCGTGCTCGCGATCGGTCATCTCGACGCCGAACCCGACGAGCGGCAGGGGGAGTTGGCGGCGTATGCCGAGGCCCATGGGCTCGTCTATCTGCCGCCCGACTTCACCGCCGACAGCGACCTGTCCGCGCTGACGGCCGGTGAGCCGGTTCTGGTGCGGGGGTTCGGGCTCGCCTTCGTCGACCTGATGGTGCTGCTCACCGAGGGGCGTGGCGGACGGTACGAGGGCGACACCTATGTGCCGTCCGGGCGGGAGCCGGTGCTGTACGTGGGGTCGCGGCGCGGAGTGCCGTACCACTCGAAGATCGGATACGACTGGAGCGGTGAACGGCCGCCGCTGCCACGGTTCTTCGGGCCGACCCAGATCGACGAACTGCTCGGTCGGGAGGGAGGGTTCGAGTTCCGGCGGGACGTGTGGCCGCTGGTGGAGAAGGAGTTGGGGTTCGCCCACTACCACCGGCTGTTCACCGTGCATCCGGAGCGGACGAGCATGTCCTGGGGCGACTTCGAGGAGAAGTACGCCGCCGGGAGCGCGGCCGAGATCCGGGCGCTCGTGGCGTCCGCCGTGCCCGACCCGGCCGACCGGCTGGACCTCGTCGCGCTCGACCATCCCCTGGACGGGGTGCGGTACGGGTCGTTCGACGAGTTCCAGGACGGGTTGCGCACGTATGTCGAGCAGGACCTGAGCCGACGTCATGATCCCGAGTACAGCCCGGACCTGGCGGTCTTCCTCGGGTTGCTCTCCGTGTACGGGCAGCTCATCAGGCTCGGGGACATCGGGCCCTGGTGGCACGGGTTCTTCAGCTATCTGGCGTCCGGGCCGCCAGGGCCCCGGCTGCGGCAGATGCTCGCCTTGTCCCGGGCCGGGGTGCTGAAGTTCCTGGGTGCCGACGTGGCCGTCACCGCCGAGGACGGGGTGTTCCGGGCGTCGAGCGCGACCGTGCCGGGTGCCTTCGTCGAGGCGCGGGCGCTGGTGGAGGCGCGGTTGCCCGAGCCGACGGTCGAGCGGGCGCGGGACGGGCTGCTCCGGGAGCTGCGTGCCGACGGCGCCACCGAGACACCGGAAGGGCTGCTGCGGGTGGAGCCGGGTGACGGGCGGGTCCTCGACCGGGCCGGACGGCCGCATCCCCGGCGCTTCGCGCTCGGCCCGTTCACCGACGGGCGTACGCCCGGCGCCTTCACCCGGCCGCGCACCGGCGGTCCCGCGTTCCGGCAGAACGACGCGGCGGCGCGGGCCGTGCTGCGGTTCCTGGCCGAACTCGCCTCCCGGGCGCCGCATGACATCCCGGCCGCATGAACCCGACCTCCTGGACCCCGCTTCGCCCGCGAGGTCGCCGACCGGGTCGTCTTCATGGCCGACGGACGGATCGTCGAGCAGGGCACACCGGCGGACGTACTGGACCGGCCGCAGCAGGAGCGCACCCGGGCGTTTCTCTCCCAAGTCCTCTGACCAGTGGAAAGAAAGGGTTCCCCCACATGACCTCATCCCCCGGCCGGGGGCTGCTGCACCTGGCCGCCGCCATCGATCAGGAGGCCGTCTACGACGCCGGCTCCTACGTCGAGCTGGCGCGGCTCGCCGAGCGCGGCGGACTCGACTTCGTGACCCTCGGCGACACCTTCGCCCGCCCCGGCCTCGACGCGCTCGCCGTGGTGTCCCGTGTCGCGCCCGCCACCAGCCGTATCGGCCTGGTGCCCACCGTCACCACCACACACACCGAGCCCTTCCATGTGCAGGCCGCCGTCGCCACCCTCGACTGGGCCAGCCGCGGCCGGGCCGGCTGGCGGATCGACGTGTCGACCAGCGAGGGCGAGGCCCGCCTCTTCGGCCGCCGGCACGCGGCGCCCGCCGACGACCTGTGGCAGGAGGCCGGTGAAGTCGCCGACGCCGCCGCGCGGTTGTGGGACAGCTGGGAGGACGACGCCGAGATACGGGACGTGGCCACCGGCCGCTTCGTCGACCGGGACAAGCTGCACCACGTCGACTTCGAGGGCACCGGCTTCTCGGTGAAGGGCCCCTCGATCGTGCCCCGCCCACCGCAGGGCCACCCGGTCCGTGTGGTCGACGCCACCGACGGACATGCCCGGCGCACCGCCGCCCGGCACGCCGACGTGGCCCTGGTGCGGGCGGTGAGCCCCGCGCAGGCGGCCGCGGTGCGCGACCAACTCCGGGCCGGTGCAGCGAAGTTCGGCCGTGCCCCGGACACCCTGCGGGTCCTCGCTGGCCTCCTCGTCGACCTCGGTGACGGCGAGCACGCGGCCGAACCGGGCCACGGCGGGGGTGGCCCCCGGCAGACCGCACAGGGCCCGTTGTACCGGGGCGGCCCGGTGGACCTCGCCGAACTCATCGCCTCCTGGCACGCCGACGGCATCGTCGACGGCTTCCACCTCACGCCCGTCGAACCGCGCCGGGACCTGGAGCGGCTCGTCAACGGCACGGTCGCGCTGCTCCAGCACCGCGGTCTGTTCCGCACCTTCTACCCGGGCAGCACGCTCCGGGAGCATCTGGGCCTCGCCAGGCCCGCCAACCAGTACGCCGTGCCGGCTGTGACAGGGGGAGCGTCATGACCGTACGACGGACCGCGCGCAAGCCCCGCGGCCAGGAGCCGCTCACAAAGCACTGCCACCTGGCCGCGCACTTCCCCGGCGTCGACAACACCACCGTATGGGCCGACCCGCGCTCCCGGTCGCAGATCGAGTTCTCGTCCTTCGAGCACCTCGCCCGCACCGCCGAGCGCGGCCTCTTCGACTTCTTCTTCCTCGCCGAGGAGCTGCGGCTGCGCGAACACAAGGGCCGTATCCACGACTTGGACGTGGTGGGGCGGCCGGAGTCGCTCACCGTGCTGGGCGCCCTCGCAGGCGTCACCGAGCACCTCGGCCTCGCCGCCACCGTCAACGCCACCTTCAACGAGCCCTACGAACTCGCCCGCAGACTGGCCACGTTGGACCATCTCAGCGGCGGCCGGGCGGCCTGGAACGTGGTGACCTCCTCCGACGCCTTCACCGGTGAGAACTTCCGCCGCGGCGGCTACCTCGACCGGGCCGACCGGTACCCGCGGGCCGCCGAATTCGTCGAGGTGGCACGGAAGTTGTGGGACTCCTGGACCCCCGACGGCATCTCCCGGCCCTTCGCCCACCGCGGCCGGCACTTCGACATCGCGGGCGAGTTCACCGTGCCGCGCTCACCCCAGGGGCACCCGGTCGTCATCCAGGCCGACGACTCGGACCAGGGCCGCGATTTCGCCGCCGCCGCGGCCGACGTCGCCTTCACTCGGCATGGCTCGCTGGAGGCGGGGCGCTCCTTCTACGCCGACGTGAAGCGCAGGCTCGCCAAGTACGGCCGTGAACCAGGCGACTTGAAGATCCTGTCGGGCGTCACCGTCGTCCTCGGCGACACGGCGGCGGAAGCGCAGGAGAAGGCCGCCGAGATCCGCCGGCAGCAGGTCTCCCCGCAGAACGCGATCCTCGTCCTGGAGCGGATCTGGGGCGTCGACCTGTCGTCGTGCGACCCCGACGGGCCGCTTCCCGAGATCGACCCGGTGGCCGAGTCCGGGATCGCCCAGGGGCGCACCCGGCGCCGCGACACCCTCGTGATCGCCGAGAAGTGGCGGGCCCTGTCGAAGGAGAAGGGACTGTCCATCCGGCAGACGGTGATCGAGGCGAGCGGCAGGCAGTCCTTCATCGGGACACCGGAGGCCGTGGCCACCGAGCTCGAGGAGTTCGTGCGGAAGGACGCCGTCGACGGGTTCATCCTCCAGCCGGTGATCACCCCGCGCGGGCTCGACGAGTTCGTGGACCGGGTGGTGCCGCTGTTGCAGGAGCGCGGCGCGTTCCGCACGGAGTACCAGGGCACCACTCTGCGCTCACACCTCGGGTTGCCCGACCCGGTGGAGAAGGGTTGATCACAGCAGTGGCACGAGCAGCGCGTGGAGTCCGTCTCCGCGCCCTACGGGCCGCTCGCGCTGACCGGCACCCTTCCCCAGGGCCTGAACGGCCTGGGGGCGCCCCCCAGGTTCGAGGACTATCCGGACGGGTGGCTTCCGGACATCCCGGGGATCCGGGCGTCCGAGAGCGACGGCATGGCGCCGACCGCCGTGGGTGGACGCGGCCCGGGGTGGCGTACGGCGAGCAAGCGGCTGGTCGTGCTGGTGCGTGAAGGCGTGGGGGACGTACGGGACTTCGATCCGGCGCCGCTCAGTTATCGCTTCCGGTTCCTGTGTCCGGCTGCCCCGGACGCCGAGGGGCGTACGACCGTGGACTTCGACCGCGCCCAACCGCCGCCCTGCGCCTTCGCCGACCACAGGGCGCAGGTGGCGCAGTTGGCCAGAACGCATGGTTCGTTCACAGGCCGACGGCCGAAAGGCGCCCTTGCGTCTACCGGTCGTTCGGCCGAATACTCCCCGCAAGCGCTTGTCAGGGGCACGGCGTGTCCGGAATCCGGACGATCAGGCCTCTGGCTGCGCCTCACGGGCCCCGACCCCACGCGGGCCCACCGACTTCCCCTTGGGAGGAACGAACGTGAGGATCAAGCGCACCACCCCCCGCAGCGGTATTTCGAGACGGACCCGGCTGATCGCCGTCACCACCGGTCTCGTGGCCGCCGCAGCGATCGCGGTCCCCAGCGCGAACGCGTCCACCGCCACACCCTTCAGCACGGCCCAGCTGAAGAGCGCCAACGCTTCCGTGCTCAAGGCGAACGTCCCGGGCACCGCCTGGGCCGTCGACAGCAAGACCAACCGTGTGGTCGTCACCGTCGACAGCACGGTCTCCAAGGCCGAGATCGCGAAGATCAAGCGGCAGGCCGGCACCAACTCCGGTGCCCTCACCATCAAGCACACGGCCGGCCGGTTCAAGCCGCTGATCAGCGGCGGCGACGCGATCTACGGCGGCTCCTACCGCTGCTCGCTCGGCTTCAACGTGCACAGCGGAAGCACCTACTACTTCCTGACCGCCGGCCACTGCGGTGAGGTCGCCTCGACCTGGTACTCCAACTCCAGCCACTCCACGACGCTGGGTACCAACGTGGGCTACAGCTTCCCGACCAACGACTTCGCGCTGGTGCGCTACACCAACTCCTCGATCGCGCACCCGAGCACGGTCGGCAGCCAGACCATCTCCAGCGCGGCCACGCCGAGTGTCGGTACGACGGTCTACCGCCGCGGCTCCACCACCGGCACGCACAGCGGCCGGGTCACCGCGCTGAACGCCACCGTCAACTACGGCAGTGGCGATGTCGTCTACGGCATGATCCAGACCACGGTCTGCGCCGAGGGCGGCGACAGCGGTGGTCCGCTGTACGGCGGCAGTGTGGCGTACGGGCTCACGTCCGGTGGCAGCGGCGACTGCACCTCCGGCGGTACGACGTTCTTCCAGCCGGTCACCGAGGCGCTGAGCTACTACGGTGTGAGCGTCGGCTGACGGTTCGTACGGTGTGAGCTTCGGCTGACGCTCTGTGTTGGTGGCCCCCGCATGCAAGTGGCGTGCGGGGGCTCCCTCTTGTCCGGGCAACGGGGTTACCGTCGAAGGGCAAGCAGGGCTCAGTGGCTCAGTCCCCTGGGGGGCCGGCATGGTCGAGGAGCTGGTGGCGGCGGGAGTGACCCTCGCGTCCGCCGGTGTGGTGTACGCGATGGCGGCCGCACGGGTCGTCAAGCAGTACGAACGGGGTGTGGTGTTCCGGCTCGGGCGGCTCAGGCCCGAGGTGCGGGAGCCCGGGTTCACGATGATCGTGCCGTTCGTGGACAAGCTTCAGAAGGTCAACATGCAGGTCGTGACGATGCCCGTGCCCGCGCAGGAGGGGATCACGCGGGACAACGTCACGGTGCGGGTGGACGCCGTCGTGTACTTCAAGGTGACCGGGCCGGCCGAGGCTGTTGTGCGGGTCGAGGACTATCGGTTCGCCGTCGCGCAGATGGCTCAGACGTCGTTGCGGTCCATCATCGGGAAGAGCGAGCTCGATGATCTGCTGTCCAATCGGGAGAAGCTCAACCAGGGGCTGGAGTTGATGATCGACAGTCCCGCGGTGGAGTGGGGCGTCACGATCGATCGGGTGGAGATCAAGGACGTCTCGTTGCCCGAGACCATGAAGCGGTCCATGGCCCGGCAGGCCGAGGCCGATCGGGAGCGGCGGGCGCGGGTCATCAACGCCGACGCGGAGTTGCAGGCGTCGAAGAAGCTTGCCGAGGCGGCGCAGCAGATGGCGGACACGCCTGCCGCGTTGCAGCTGCGGCTGCTGCAGACGGTGACGGCGGTCGCCGCCGAGAAGAACTCCACGCTTGTTCTGCCGTTCCCGGTGGAGTTGTTGCGGTTCCTGGAGAGGGCGCAGCAGGCGGTGCCGACGGCTCCGCAGCAACCGATGCAGCAGCAACTTCCTGCTGCTGGGCCTCGGATGGATCCGGACCCGGAAGGGTCGAGTTCAAGACAGGACTAGACCTCACAGGCTGCGCACAGGCTACTCGCTCGTAGTGTTTGCACTGCGAAGATGCGAGGTGACCGTGGACTGTCAAAGAGATGGGGGCGTGCGAAGCGCGTTCTACGCGCGTCCGGAACACGCCCTTGTGTGCTTCCTGTTGGGCTCGGAATAGTGGGCGCCGTTCAACGCCTTCCGGACCGGCGAGGTCCCCACAACCTCTTCCGGACCGACCCCCCACAGGAGGACCTGAGTTGAAGCATCGACGCATACCCAAGCGGCGTGCGGCCCTGGCGGGTGCGGGTGTCGCCGCGCTCGTGGCGGCTGGAGTCACCTTCCAGACTGCGAACGCCAGTGAGCCTGCGAAGAGTTCGGCGCCGCGGACGTTGTCCGTCGCGGCGGCCGGAAAGCTTGCCTCTGCGCTCGGCGAGGACCTCGGCACCGCGACGGCGGGAACGTATTACGACGCGAAGGCCAAGAGCCTTGTCGTGAACGTCCTTGACGGTGCCGCGGCCAAGGCTGTCGAAGCGGCCGGGGCCAAGGCCAGAGTCGTCTCGAACTCGCTGGCCGAACTCGACGGTGCCCGGACGACGCTGGCGAAGGATGCCACCATTCCCGGTACGTCGTGGTCGACGGATCCGGTGAGCAACAAGGTGGTCGTCACCGCCGACAAGACGGTTTCGGCGGCCGAGTGGGCCACGTTGGGCAAGGTCGTGGACGGGCTGGGCTCGACGGCTGAACTCCGGCGTTCGAAGGGGGAGTTCAAGCCCTTCATCGCTGGTGGTGACGCCATTTCCGGGTCCGGTGGGCGGTGCTCGCTCGGGTTCAACGTGACCAAGGGTGGTGAGCCGTACTTCCTCACCGCCGGGCACTGCACCGATGCGATCTCGACGTGGTCGGACTCCAGCGGCGAGGAGATCGGCACCAATGCCGACTCGCAGTTCCCGGGCAATGACTTCGGGCTGGTGAAGTACACCGCCGGGGTGGACCATCCGAGTGCGGTCGACCTCTACGACGGGTCCACGCAGGCCATCACGCATGCCGCCGAGGCCACGGTGGGCGAGAAGGTGACACGGAGTGGCTCGACCACGCAGGTGCACACCGGGACGGTCACCGGTCTGAACGCCACCGTGAACTACTCCGAGGGCACGGTCAGTGGGCTCATCCAGACCGACGTCTGCGCCGAGCCCGGTGACAGCGGGGGTTCGCTGTTCGACGGTGACGCGGCGATCGGGCTGACGTCCGGTGGTAGCGGGGACTGCACCTCCGGTGGGGAGACGTTCTTCCAGCCGGTGACGGAGGCGCTGTCGGCCACGGGGACCGAGATCGGCTGACGGTTCACGCTTGAGGTTGCGCGGAGTCCCGCCCCGTGTGTGGGGGGCGGGACTTTCGTATGCCTGCGGCGCCTGTGCGGGGTGGGTGGGGGTGCGCGTAGCGCCTGCGGTTTGTGGTGGGTCGGGGCCGGGGCGGGGGGTGTCCGTCCTCGGTCGGGCGGTGCTGCTGTTTGAGGGGGGTGCGCGGTGATGGACGCCCGCCGCTGCGGGCGGACACCCCCCGCCCCGGCCCCTTCCCGCCGTACGCGGCTGCACCCGGCCGTCCCGGCTTCTCGCCGCGGGCGGGTGACGGTCACAGCGCATTTCCGCAGGTAGGGGAGGGTCGAACGGTTGTCGCACACTAGTTCGGTTTTTGGTTATGGTGGAGGTGATTCGAGAGTGCGTGGGAGGTGTGTGCGGATGGCCGGCTTCACTCATCTGCACACCGTTTCCGGGTTCTCGCTTCGGTACGGGGCCTCGCATCCGGAGTCGCTGGCCGAGCGCGCCTCCGAGCGGGGGATGGACGCTCTCGCTCTCACCGATCGCGACACTCTGGCGGGGGCGGTGCGTTTCGCCAAGGCCTGCGCGAGGGTGGGGGTGCGGCCGTTGTTCGGTGCCGAGCTGGCGGTGGAGTCGCCGGCAGGTGCGGGAGGGTGATCCCGTACGGCGGGATCGGCGGCGTACTCCGGTGCGTGGGGGTTCCTTCATCGATGAGTCGACACCGCGTGTCACCTTTCTGGCCCGTGACGGAGCTCGGGGGTGGGGTGATCTGTGCCGGCTGGTCACCGCGGCCCACACGGCCGAAGCCCTTCCTCTTCTGTCCTGGCCCGACAACCACGCCGACGGCTTGACTGTCCTGCTCGGTCCCGCCTCCGACGTGGGTCGGGCTCTTGTTGCGGGGCGTCCGGACCGGGCCGCGAAGCTGCTCGCTCCCTGGCGGGAGATCTACGGTGACGCCCTGCGGCTGGAAGCCGTCTGGCACGGTCGGGAGGGCACCGGTCCCGGATCCCTTCGGCTGGCGGCCCGTACCGTCGGCTTCGCCGCCGAGCAGCGTGTTCGGCCAGTGCTCAGCAACGCCGTCCGCTATGCCGACCCCGGTCTCGGGCGGTGGCGTCCCGCCAGGTGGTGTAGGGGATCAAGGCACCGGAATCCGCAGGTCGGAGCTGGTGGCCCCGCCGGCTTGGGCGTTCACCCGGCTTCA